>CAZWSS010000031.1:0-9294 GCA_964636795.1 uncultured Gammaproteobacteria bacterium | reverse complement strand
TGAAATTGAGACCGCCCTTCCGCTTCCAAATAATGATCTGACGAACCGGAAAACCATTGACGATGTCTTGGCGGTCTTGCAATAGGCCACCTTGCACACGCCATTTGTGGTTATAAAAAATGGCCCCCTCCTCCGAGATAATTCTCATCATCTCATTCAAACAATTTCTCTGCCATTTCACATATTCATCATGCGGCATACAGTCATGATGGTGCGAGTACCCATTTTGCAGGGCGGCATTTGCCCACTTTCCGCCACGCCCATCCTTCATGCCATTTCCCGTAGAATTTTTGAGATTATAAGGAGGCGAAGTTACAACTAAATGGACAGAGCCGTCCGGTATCTGGTTCATGATATCAACGGCACTGCCGCAAATGATTTTATTCAAGAAATCTTTTTTGAAATCCACCTTTTTCATAGACCTATTTTCCCTCTCGAATCACCCCTGATGGCACTACGGCGCATCATACCACGCAGCTCCGCGACGGGTGGACGCTCGGTGCCACACCACCATGTCCTCAATGTCGGCTTTGGGCACGCGTTGTGTGATGGCGCACACCACCTCTTTCTCCCGTCTCCGCACCTCTTGCACCACCGAGGCATCATTGGCGACCATGGTGAGCGTCTTGTCTTGAAATGACCGGCAGCGGATGAACTCCAAAATGCCTTCGCCGAAAAGCTCCTCAAGCGCCCGGTCGGCCGCCTCTACAATCACCGCCGCCCCCACTTGGCGCAAAATGCCCGCACGCTGCAAGGCGCCGCCCAAGAGGTCGCCCAGTTTGTGTTCATTGCGCTTCATAGGGCGCGGAAAGGGCAAATGGATTTGAAGTCGCACGTACGGCAGGCCACGCCCGGTGTGGGCTCAAACTGCCGCTCCCGGATCTGCTCAATGCTCTTGGAAATATGCGCTTGGAGCCGTTCCATGTCTGCCGCCTTGGGCTCAAAGCTCACCGTGGACTGGTCGGAAAGGTAGGAGAACGTCAGTCGCTTGGGATCGAGTCCAAACACCTCCCGCGTCGCGTGCGCATAGAGGTACATCTGCATCCGGTCGGTGGGGGTGAGGGTCTTCTTGGTCTTTGGCGTTCCGGTTTTATAGTCAATAATCTCCACGCCGTCCTCAAAGCGGTCGATCCTGTCCACCTGACCTTTGATGACCGTATCGCCAAACTTTACGGTGAACCTCCGCTCCAAGAATAACGGCTGCGGCGGGTGTTCCTGTAAGCGAGTGTAGAAGGCGCGCAGCTGATCCTCACCCTGTTGCCGGTACGTTTCTTTTTGCTCCGGGGATTCATACCACTCGTCCAACCACGACGCGTGATAGATCTCCAAAAGCCGGTCGAGCCCCACCGGTGGCGCCACCATAAGCTCTCGCAAGTACTGCTCGAGCGTGGCGTGCATGGTTTTGCCAAAGCTGAAGGAGCCCTTTCCGAAGGTGGGGATTTTGAGGACATGGGCAAACTTGTACTGCAACGGACAGTGGTCGTAGGTCGCGAGGTGGCTGAAGGAAAAGGGACCCGAGACGTCCACATGATCGCCCACCGATAGGACATGGTCCCGCCGGCCCTCCCCTGCCACTGGCGATGGCGAACGTTTGACGGGGACGATTTGATCAAGCCCCAGCTCCGACAAAAACAGTGACGGTTTCTTTTTGCGCGCACCGCCATAGTCCTCGGCCGAGGTAAAAAACACCCGCTCCTTGGCTCGCGTCATGCCCACATAGCATAGCCGCCGCTCTTCGGCCAAGTGCGCCTTGGCTTCATCAACACATTCAATCAACCCCTCGGGCAGCGGGATGGGCTCGCCGCGATGCGAGGCCGGGAATCGTCTGTCCACCATGTTCAAGATGAAGACAAATCGAAACTCCAGCCCCTTGGCGCCGTGGAGGGTCATCACCTGTACCTCGTCGGGGCTGGCTTGGTCATCGGGGTTAAGTGCGCCTTCTTCGCCCGAGGATTGTTCAAGATCGAGTATGGCCAGGAAGTCGCGGACGCTGCCGTGCATCGAAAGTTGAATGAACCGCCGCAGGCGTTCCACAAACTGATTCAGGAGCGCAAAGGCACGCACTTGCTCGGGCTCGTCGGCTTGGAGAATGGCTCCGTGGAGCCCCGAGCGATTCATGGCCTCGGCAAAAACCTCGAGCACGTTTCGCCGAGCGGAGAGCGCGCGCAGATCTTGGAGCATGGTAGAGATCTCTGTGATCCTCGCTCGGCTTTCTACAGAAAGAGTAACGACCGCTATCGCTTGGAGGAGTGGCGTGCCGCTTTTGCGCGCGGCGTGAGAGAGCGCGGAGAGATCGTGCGGGGAGATGCCCACCGACGGATGCGAAAGAAACCTGAAAGCACTGGGAGCGTCAAATGGATCAACGATGAGGCGCAGCAGTGCCACCGCATCCAAGATCACCCCTTGGCGATACAAACCACTCATGGCAAGAAAGCAAAACGGGATGCCCGCTTGCGCGAGTGCCGGCAAGAACGGTAGGGCGTGGTCGTTGGCGCGCACCAAGAGGGCGATGTCGCTCCAGTCGCACTTGGTGGTTGCTTTGAGCTCCAAAATCTTTTCCGTCACCATCCCCACCTCATCTTCCAAGGTTGCCGCATGCAAGTGCTCCATGCCCCCTTCCCCGCTCCGTTGGCTCTCCAAGCGCTTGGAAAGTCCGTGCGATGTCTGCAAGGTCACCTCCAACCGGTCGGGGTTGTTGCCCGCGATAAACGCGTACGCCCCGTCCAAGACCGGCTGTACCGAGCGGTAGTTCTTGGTGAGCACGATGCGCCGAGCGTGCGGGTACTCCCGGTGGAAGCGATGAATGTTGGCCACGGAGGCGCCGCGGAATTGGTAAATGGCTTGGTCATCGTCGCCCACAATGGCAATGTTGCCATCGGCTCCCGCCAGGAGCGCCAAGAGGTCGTACTGCACGCGGTTGGTGTCTTGAAACTCATCCACGATGATCGCGTAAAACTGCTTTTGATACACCGCCAACACATTGGGGCGCGTTTGAAACAGCCGCAGCACAGCCGTGAGCAGTCCGGCAAAATCCATGGCGCCTTTCTCCAAAAGAATCTGTTCGTAAACCTCGTAGGCACCAACCAACTCTTCCCGACGTTTCTGCTCGACCGCGTCGGCATGTGGATGGTCGGCGACAAACTTTCGATACGCCTCGGGAGAGAGACCCTCATCTTTGAGGCGCGACACATGCCCAAGGAACGCGCGCAAAAACTTGGTGGGGTTGCCAAGCGGCCGGTAGTAGTCCAAGGGAAGCCGTGAGAGATGCTCGCGCAAGAGCACCCACGCATCGGTTTCCGTGAGAACATGGGGGCGGTTGGAGAGGCCAATGTCCAGCCCATGCGATTCCAAGACGCGTTTGCAAAAAGCATGGAACGTGGAGATCCACAAGTCGGTGTAGCCGTAGGGCAGCCACCGGTCCACGCGCTCTTCCATCTCCGCAGCCGCCTTGTCCGTGAAGGTCAACGCCAAAATCTCGTCGGGTTTGGCAAGCCCCTGCTGAATCAACCACGCCATCCGTCGCGTCATCACCGCAGTCTTACCCGTGCCCGCTCCCGCAATAATCATGAGCGGCCCCCGCTTATGCGTGACCGCTTCGCGCTGCTCGTCATTCAAGTTGGCCAACGGATCGTTCATGGATCAGTATTCTCGTATTCGAGTATTCAGGGTATTCGCGTATGGACACGCCAGAAACCGGAGTGAAGGAATGTGTCGGAGCGAACAGCCAATGCGAGTGAGGTCACTACTGCTCAATCAATCCTCCAAACGCCGCGTCCAGATTCGCCGTTGGCCCCTTGTAGACTATAATCTCAAACAGGTGTGTGGGGCCCTTCCAATAATAAATGGTGTTGACCCCCGACTGGCGGATGCCAAGCGTCCGATCACCAAACTGCACAGGCTCCGTGTCCGAGGGCAGCCCGCCGGCATTCTCCGGAAAGACGCTCACGTCCCACACGATCCAATCATCGCCTTGGTAGTACTCCCAGTCCTCGTGGTAGGGGTAGTTGGGGAGGCGCACCGGCAACGGCGCGTTTTGCACCCACACGCGACTCTTCTCCCACGCGGTGCTGCGCTCGGGCACTTCGCCAAACTCCACGCCGGACTTCCAGTACGGAATGACGGCATACCACGAACGTTCTCCTTCCACCGACAGAAACCAGGATGATGGCGCCAACGCATCGGCCTCTGATTCTTCATTGAGGCAGCCGGCGCCAAGGAGCATCAGCGCGATCATCGGCAGAGCGAGAAGGGGGTTATGCGTCCACATAGGAAAGGAGTTTTTTGAAGTCGGTGAGAAGTTCGTCGAATCGCGTTCGGTCATAGACCGCCACCGCGGGGTGGTAGAGGGGTAGGATCACCAACAAGCCAAAGGGCGCCCGTGCCTCAAAGGGCTGCCCGTGAATCTTGGAGATCGTCGTTAAGTGCGCATCAAGCCCGAAGCGGCGTAGGAGGTAGACCATGGAGAAACGGCCGAGGGTGGCGATGACCTTTGGTTGAATGATGTCAATCTGCCGGTCGAGGAAGGGGCCGTAGAGCGCAATCTCCTCCTGCGTGGGGTCGCGATTCTCCGGTGGACGATCCTTCACCACGTTGGTGACGTAAACCGACGTGCGATCGAGCCCAATCCCCTGCAAGAGTTGATCGAGCACGCGCCCCGACGCCCCACAAAATGGCCGCCCCGACTCCGCCTCGTTCTTCCCCGGCGCCTCCCCCACAAACATCACGCGCGCCTCGTGGCTCCCCTCCCCGATGACCGGATAGGCCATCGTCCGCATGCGCTCCTCATACAGCGGAGAGGCCATGAGCGCAACGATTTCTTCTTTGATGGCGCGCATGAGTTCAATACGATCACTCATACCTTGCGCGCCGAGATCAGCAGCAACTCCACATGCTCCGCATAGCCCTCCCAATAGTCCGGTTCGCAGACGCGGTAGCCCTCGTCCGAGACAATGGGTTGGTGGAGCGTGACTTCCGAGAAGCCAGCGGCCTCGAGCGCGGCCTTGATGGTCTCAAAGGAGAAGAAGTGCGACCGGAGGCTGCAGATGTAGCCCCCATCGCGCTCAAACTCCACACGAATCAAGGTGCCATCTTTGCGTGGTCCCTCAAGGGTCTTGCGCACACTCTGCGCTCTGGGTGGTGAGCCGTGAGGGTTATTGGCGACCAAGATCAACCGACCGTCGGGCAAGCACGCGCGTGCAAACCGCTCCATCAACAGCTCTACTTGACGAGGCTTGTGGAGCCCATCCAACACAAACGGCGCGTTGACAATGTCCGCGCGCGGCAAACGCATATTGAACGTGTCGCCCACGGTGAAGTCAATTCCCTCATGGGGCTGCTGAAGCGCCAGTTGAATTTGAATCTCCATGCGGTCAATCGCCGTGACCCGCTTGGCGCCCGCCGCTGCATACGCTCGCGCATACGCCCCCGCCCCACATTCCACGTCCAACACGATCCTCCCCTCCAGGTCGCCCGCCATGGAGAGCATTGTGGGAATGATCGAATACCGCTTGTCGGGCTTAATGTCGACTTGCTGGTAAACGTAGGCCAATTGGTTGTAGTCCCCGGGCATGAAGGTATGGTAACAAACTCCATCGCAAGACAAAAACGCGCCCTAGCGGGGCGACGTTTTCCAACGGCGAAGGGCCTTGGTTTTAGCCAATTCTCGATCAAGAGCCGCGGCAGCGCGGGCAAGCTGGTCTTCATCAATGTCCGTCCGTGCCAAAAGATCCCGGGCTTCCTTGGTCGCGCGCTCAATCGCCTGCTCGTCGAGTTCTTCGGCACGATCCGTCGCCGAGGCCAAGAGCGTCACGTTGCTCCCCTCTTGCACATCCACAAATCCACCCGACACTGCAATATGCCGTAGCCCACTCTCCAACTGCACCACCACGGCGCCCGGCTGCAAAACCGAAACCAATGGCACGTGCCCGGGCAAAATGGTGAGCTCGCCATCTTGGGTCGCCACCTGCACCGCGCGCGCTTGGAGGGATTCCACCACACGTTCGGGAGTGACAAGGGTAAGGGTAAGAGTCGAAGGCATACTCCTACATGGTCTTGGCGGCTTGGAGCACTTCGTCAATGCCGCCCCTCATGTAAAACATTTCCTCGGGAATAGCATCGTGTTGCCCATCCAAAATCTCTTTGAAGCTGCGAATGGTCTCCTTGACCGGCACATAAGCGCCGGGCTTGCCCGTAAACGGCTCAGCCACCGAGAAGGGTTGCGACAAGAACTTCTGCACCTTGCGGGCGCGCGACACGGTGAGCTTGTCCTCCTCCGAGAGCTCATCCATGCCCAAGATGGCGATGATGTCTTGCAAGTCCTTGTAGCGTTGCAGCACGCGTTGCACGCCGCGCGCTGTTTGATAGTGCTCGTCGCCAACAATTTGCGGATCAAGCACAGTGGACGTGGAGTCCAAAGGGTCTACCGCCGGATAGATGCCGAGTTCCGAAAGAGGGCGTGAAAGCACCACGGTGGAATCCAGGTGCGCAAAGGTGGTCGCCGGTGCCGGGTCGGAGAGGTCGTCTGCCGGAACGTAGACCGCTTGGATGGACGTGATGGAGCCCTTGCGCGTGGTGGTGATGCGTTCTTGGAGTTGCCCCATCTCTTGCGCGAGTGTTGGCTGGTATCCCACGGCCGAGGGGATGCGGCCAAGGAGCGACGACACTTCGGAACCGGCCTGGGTGAAGCGGAAGATGTTGTCAATAAAGAGCAGCACGTCGCGGCCTTCCTCTTCTCGGAAGTATTCAGCCAAGGTGAGTCCGGTCAACGCCACACGCGCGCGGGCGCCCGGCGGCTCATTCATTTGTCCAAACACCAGCGATGTCTTGGCGAGTACGCCCGACTCCTTCATCTCATGATAGAGGTCGTTACCCTCGCGCGTGCGCTCACCCACGCCCGCAAACACCGAGTAGCCGCCGTGTTCCTTGGCGATGTTGTGGATGAGCTCTTGGATCAGCACCGTCTTGCCCACACCTGCGCCGCCAAAGAGACCCACCTTGCCGCCCTTCAAAAATGGCGAGATCAAATCCACCACCTTGATGCCGGTTTCAAACACTTCCGCCTCGGTGGATTGCTCGGTAAACGCCGGCGCCTGGGCATGGATGGGCATGCGTCGGTCAATTTTTGGCTCGGGCATCTCGTCAATCACCTCGCCGATCACATTGAACATGCGCCCCAAGGTCTCGGGACCCACGGGTACCGAGATCGGCGCGCCGGTGTCCTTGACGCTCGCGCCGCGCACCAATCCGTCGGTCGCGCCCATGGCAATGGTGCGCACCATATTACCTCCCACGTGCTGGGCAACTTCCAACACCAATCGCTCCCCCGCGCAATGAACCTCCAACGCCGTATAAATCTGGGGCAGCGCGCCACCCTCAAAGGTTACATCCACCACCGGTCCGATAATTTGTGCAATGATTCCGTTCATATTATTCGAGGGCGGCTTTGCCGCTTGAGATTTCCGCGATCTCTTGGGTGATGGCGGCTTGGCGAGCTTGGTTGAAGGTGAGGGTCAGGGACTCGATCATCTCTGCCGCGGCCTCCGAGGCGTTCTGCATGGCCATACGACGCGCAGAGTGTTCGCTGGCGGAGGATTCCAGAAGCGCTTGGTAGACCATGGACTCCACGATTCTCGAAAGAGCGAAGTCGAGCACAACCTCCTGGTTTGGCTCAAAGAGGCATTCCGCAGCTTCCGCAATCTCCAAGGGCGCGCGCTCCTCCCCTCCCAGCGCGTGCTTGGGAACGCTCCCAAAGTCCTCGAACATCTTTTTCATAGGCAGGAGCGTCATGACGCGCGGGATTTGGGCAATGGCCGAACGGAAGTCGGTGAAGGCCAGGAACACATCGTCGTAGCGCTCGGAGATATAGCCATTGAGGATTTCTTTGACGATGGGGCGCGCATGAGCGGCGCGAGGCGAGGCGGTGACGTTTGGGTAGAGCGCGAGGAGATTGAGACCGAGGCGTTTGGCGGCATGTCCCGCGCGCTTGCCAACCGCGATCACATCCACCTCTACCTCCTGCGCATGCTCGGCGAGGAATTGCCGCACGCGTCGCACAAGTTGCACGTTGTAGGCGCCGCACAGTCCACGGTCGCTCATGATGAGGACGAGGAGGACGCGCTCACGGCCCTCGCGACGCGCAAGCAACGGATGCTCCGCAATGTTACGCGTCTCCGCGATGCGGCGCACCAATGAGCGTAGCCGCTCCACGTATGGTCGGCTGCCCGCCACGGCCTCCATGGCACGCTTCATCTTGGCCGCCGACACCAGCTCCATGGCCTTGGTGATCTTGCGCGTGTTCTTGACGCTTCGGATCCGCCGCAAAATGATTTTTTTATTGACGGCCATGCTCTTTCAAGAAGTCGCGGGTGAAGGTCTCGGCGATACCCTTGAGCTTTGCCTTGACCGCATCGTCAAATATCTTGGTCTCTTCAATCTCCCCCACAGTGCCTTCCTCAAGGGAGTGCATGTGGTCCAAGAACGCCCGCTCCCACTCGGCAATGCGCTCCACGGGCACTGCATCCAACAAGCCGTTAGTCACGGCGTAAATCACCATCACCTGATCGGCCACACTCATGGGGTGGTACTGGGGTTGCTTGAGGAGCTCCGTGGTGCGCCGGCCGCGCTCAATCGCCGCGCGCGTATGCTCATCCAAGTCCGAGGCAAACTGGGCAAACGCCTCCAACTCGCGGTATTGGGCGAGGTCGAGGCGCAGCTGCTTGGCCACCGCCTTCATGGCCTTGGTTTGCGCACTCGATCCCACGCGCGACACGGAGAGCCCCACGTTCAAGGCCGGACGCTGCCCTTTGTAGAACAGGTCGGACTCTAAGTAGATTTGCCCGTCGGTGATGGAGATCACATTGGTGGGGACGTAGGCGCTCACGTCGCCGCCTTGGGTTTCGATGATGGGGAGCGCGGTCATGGACCCGCCGCCGTACTTGTCATTCAACTTTGCCGCGCGCTCGAGCAAGCGCGAGTGCAAGTAGAAGACGTCGCCCGGATAGGCCTCGCGCCCAGGCGGTCGGCGCAACAAGAGCGAGATTTCGCGATAGGCCACGGCCTGCTTGGAGAGGTCGTCATAGATCACCAACACATCCTGTCCCTTCTCCATGAAGTATTCCCCAATCGCCGCCCCCGCATAGGGCGCGATGTACCACAGAGCGGATGGATCCGATGCGCCGGCAACCACAACGGTGGTGTACTCCATCGCTCCCGCATCCTCCAAGCGCTTCACAATCTTGGCGATCTTGGATTCTTTTTGCCCAATGGCCACATAGATACACACCACGCCTTGGTTCT
>CAZWSS010000030.1:0-9421 GCA_964636795.1 uncultured Gammaproteobacteria bacterium | reverse complement strand
GCGAGGTATGGCACCGTCTGGATCTCGGTAACCGTTACTTATGATCTATACCGCCCGGACGATCTTGATTACACCGCTCCCGATGACCCCATAGCCATCGTAAAACATCACAAACTCCCGGAGTGCAATGACGCCGAAACAAGCCGCGATTGGTTGAGGCCGCGGTAGGCCTGTTAATTCATCTGGTACCTAAACACTTTTCTCACCGGGGTGAGTATTTTGTCTAAGCAACTTCCCGCGGATAACGTGTATTCTAAACGGGTACCCTGCCAACTCTATCAAATCCTGCATCATGTCCCCCACATCGAAGACGGTGGACCAGACGCTCATTTGCAGCATGGTGAAACCCGCCTGTTTCAAGAAACTACGAAACTGATCCCGCTGATCACGGGCATGTTGAGCGATATCGAACGCTACGATGCAATGTTCACCCACCGGCAGCGGGGCTTTGCAATCATGGATCTTTTGCCTTAATACGGCAACATGTCCGGATTGTGTCAGAACGGCCTCCAGGTCCCTCCCGCTCTTCTCAATCTCAACGAGCTTCCGCTTCTTGAGCCGCATCAATGCCTGTCGCTCTCGTCGGAGAGCACAAAAGTACTCCTCGGCCTCTTGATCGAGCATCAGGTCGCGCACCGAGCGACTTGGGTGCGTATACTTGAGTGCCATGGCGCCGCCAAAATAGGAGATCTGCGCGAGCATCTCCTCGGCCAACGACCGATCGTTGAGCCGTTGGTCTACCTTTTGACGCGTTGTGCACCGCTGCGCGCGGGTGAGTTCCTCCTTCATGCCTCCATGGTATCAAAGAGTGACTTTGGAGGCATGTGTCAATGGGCCGCTGTGGATAAGTGCTAGCGCATGGCCCACTCAATCACCCCGCTCCCAATAAGCTCGTCTCCGTCATAAAACACAACAAATTGTCCTGGCGCGACGGCGCGTTGGGGGGTGTCAAACGTCACAAGAAGCTCGCCACACCCCCTCTCACTCCCCCTCGGCAAGGGGGAGGATACGGAACATCCTTGATCCTCTTGGTGATAACGAATCTGGGCCATGCCTCGCCACGGGAACGACAGCGCCACACCCGACACCCAGTGTACATCGGTTGCCGTCAATGACGTCGCAAACAAGGCAGGATCATCTTCGTGTCCCACCACCAGCTCATTGTTCTCAACACGACGCTCCACCACAAACCACGGCCTGCCGCCGCCAACGCCAATCCCTTGTCGCTGTCCGATCGTATAGAATTGAACGCCATCATGTTTCCCGATCACCTTTCCACTCGTTGTCACGGTGCGCCCCGGGGCGACCTTGAGACGCTCCTTCAAAAACGCTGGCATGTTTACCTTGCCCACAAAGCACAGCCCCTGGCTGTCCTTTTTCTCCGCCGTCGGCAATCCGCGCGCGGCCGCCATCTTGCGCACCTCGGTTTTCTTGAATTCGCCAATCGGAAACAACGCTCGTTGCAACTCCTTCTGGCCGAGCCTACATAAAAAGTACGACTGATTCTTGGTCTCATCGCTCCCCTTGAGTAACCGCCCATCCCGCACCCGCGCATAATGCCCCGTGGCCAAAAAGGCGCAACCGAGATCGTCCGCCGCTTTGAGCAACAGATCAAATTTCACCTCTCGGTTGCACATCACATCCGGGTTCGGCGTTCGCCCCGCTTCGTACTCGCGCAACATGTACTCAAATACCCGCGCCCGATACTCTTGTTCAAAATCAAATGTCTTGAGCGGAATCCCCAAGTGGCCAGCCACGCGCAGCGCATCACGCCGCTCGGATTTCCAATCGCATTCCGCAAACTCGAATGTTCCGTCGGCTCTGGGCGTTCTGATCGCCCCCGACCAATTCTTCATGAAACCGCCAACGACCTCGTACCCTTGCTCCAACAACAACGCCGCCGCAAGAGAGGAATCCACTCCGCCCGACATCGCTACAAGGACTTTTGTTCGCGGTACGGCCATCGTCGGACAGTAAAAATAAACAGGGCGGTCGTCAAGGTGACGGGAGAGCTATGGGCCACCACAGGCCGTGCAGACCGGACGCAGGATACTGAACAAGAGATACGCCCCTACGACGATACGATACACGGCAAACGGGAGAAATGACCAGCGTTCAATCACACGAAGCAAAAATCGAATCGCGATCACGCCCGAAATCATGGCTGCCAAGAATCCCACAAGAATCTCGGGCGTGAGGAGGTCCACGCCACTTTGCAACGATCGAACGAGTACATACACCGCCGCGGCACCCACCGAGGGCAAGCTCAACAAGAACGAGAACCGCGCGGCCATGCGCCGATCGAGTCCCGACAGCAAGCCCATGGTCATCGTCACTCCACTGCGCGACGTGCCCGGGATCAACGCCAACACTTGCGCACATCCGATCGCGATCGCCCGCTTCCATCCCACGCGCTCGTCCACATGCACCGTCGGTTTTTTGATGCGCGTCAACACGTCGGCCGCGCCCAAGATCACGCCCCACACAATCAAGCTCCATGCGGCCACAATCGGCGCACGCAGCACACCATCAACCACATCGCCAAACAATCCACCGACCACAACGATCGGCACGGTCGCGGCTACGATCATCCACCCCATGCGGCCATCGCGACGATCGCCCTTCCCCACCGCACCCTTGCACATGCGCCACACGTCCTGCCAAAATACCATCGCCACCGCAAAGAATGTTCCTAAGTGCACGGCCGTATCAAACGCCAACCCATCGGCCTCCCAACCAAACACCACTGGCATCAAAATCAAGTGCCCAGAACTCGAGATCGGCAAAAACTCGGTCAGCCCCTGTACCACGCCCAACACCAACGCCTGCACCATGCTCATATCATTCAAACGTGATGGTTTTGCCGGGCGGTACGCGCGTGGGCGGTTTCTTAGGAGCGGCGCTCGTTGGCTGGTCGTTGGGTGCCACAGGGGTCGTCAATGGAGGTCGGCCGGGTGTAGGGGTCGGCTTGGGTTCCGACGAAACCGTCAACGGTCGATCGTGGGGTGTAGAGACCGGATTTGATGCGCCCTCCGGCTTCCCCTTATGCGATCGCTTGCGCTTCTTTCTTTGATCGCCCGCGGGCGAGGCCTTCAACACATCAAGCGACGCCCCAGGTTTCGGCAATGCCGTCGGCTTTGGCTCCTCCACCACCCCCATCTCTTCCTTCACCTTGGCAATTTTCTCCGCCATCTCCTTCTTCTCCGTATCGCGCGCAGCTTGCCGATCGCGCTTCACCGCCGCCTCATCTTTGCGACCGATAATGTCGCCCTCCTCATTCTTCAGCGCCCAAAGCCCGTCGGTTCCGAGCTCCGCCACCGACCCAATGGGCTCCAGATTCTCATCATAAATCAAATCCTTGCGCGCATCATACGCCCCCGTCTTCTTGGCCTCACGCACAATCTCCTTGCCCTCCTCGCAGTAAATTGGCCGCGAACGATCCAACTTCACCGGAATGGAAAACTCCTTCCCGGTCCACGAGCATTTGTACTTGTACTTTTTCTTGGGCGGGTTGCCGGTGCCCTTTGCTCGAGCAAGGTCCATCAGATCGTCCACGTTCTTCCCCTCCAATCCCGTCCACTCAATCACCTCGCGTTCGATCTTTTCCCTGTCGCCGCCGTAGATCTCGCGACTCAACCTGATCACCTCCGCCTCCGAGCTCGTGCGCTTGGCAATGGGCGGCAAGGTAATAGCCGAAAACGGTTGGGACGTGACACCGTCAATCATCAACTTGAGGTAGACATGATACTTGGCGAGATTGATAATGTCGGTCGCCAAGAACCGTGGCGTAAACTCCACTTCCAGCTGCTCCGCATCCGGCGCGCCCACGCGGAATGACACAAGGGTGCCCACGTTCCCGAGCACCGCATCCAATACCTCCTCGGCCAACTGCGCCATGTACTGGTGCGCTACGATCAGATTAAGACGATACTTACGCGCCTCGGACAAGATGTTGGCAAAGGACTCCGTGGCAAAGTTTTGGAACTCATCAACGTACAAGTAGAAATCTTTTCGGGTTTTCTCCGGAATATCCACACGCTCCATGGCCGAAAGCTGAATCTTGGTGATGATCATGCCACCCAACAGGCGCGAGTTGTCCTCCCCAATGCGTCCCTTGGCCAGGTTCACCAGGAAGATCTTTTGCGTATCCATGATGGTGCGCACGTCGAAGCTGGAGTGCACCTGCGCCACAATGTTGCGAATCACGTCGGAGGAGACAAACTGTCCCACCTTGTTTTGCACCGCCGCCACGGCTTCGGTGGCAAACTTCTCGGAGTAGCCCGCATACTCCATCACCCAAAACTGCTTGACCACCGGATCCTTAATATTGTCGATGATCGTGCGCCGGTATTCCGGATCCGAATACATGCGGTTGATGCCAAGCAGTGTGGTGCCCGGCGTATCGAGCAAGGCCAGAATCGTATTGCTCAAAATATACTCCATGCGAGCCGACCAGACGTTCTCCCAAATCTTTTTGAAGACGCCCATCAGCCCGCCGGAAATCAGATGCTTATGTTGGGCACTCACGCGATCGAGCACGTTGAAGCCGACCGGATAGTCCAAGTCCGCCGGGTTGAAGTACACCACGTCCTTCATACGCCAGCTGGGAATGTAGTCGAGAATTTTTTCCACGGTGTCGCCGTGCGGGTCCACATAGCACACACCATGCCCATTGTAGATATCCTGGAGCACCATGTTCTCGATCATGGTCGTCTTCCCCATGCCGGTCTTGCCCACCACATACATGTGCCGGCGGCGATCGTCGGTCTTGATGCCAAACTTCTGCGCACCATGCCGAAAGTTGGTGGCGGCAAAGTAGGTGATCTCGTTCTCGTGGTCGTGAATGCGCGGCATATTACACGGGCAAGT
This sequence comes from uncultured Gammaproteobacteria bacterium, assembly GCA_964636795.1. Lineage (GTDB taxonomy): Bacteria > Patescibacteriota > Patescibacteriia > UBA9934 > UBA11717 > UBA11717. The sequence goes on along the minus strand of CAZWSS010000030.1, from coordinate 4,552 downwards.
TTGGCGGCGTGAACGGCGGCTCGGCTTCTTCCGAGTCCACCATCGGCTCCTCGGGGAGGATTCCCTCCGTCAAGTCCCCGGCGACGCGAGATGTTCCCGGGGCAGAAATCGGCCGACCCTGTTCATCCACCTCCACCAACGCTTCATCCGGCAGCTCATCGGACTCCCCCGCGCCCGCCTTGGGTAGGTATGCCGGCGCCTCTGCACGCTTGGCCTCGGTCTTCTTGATGAGTGGTGCCTTCGTGTCAATCGTCGGGAAATGCCAAAGTGTTGCCAACTCTTCTACACTAAAGTAGCCCGGGTTGGATCCGCGCCCCCAGCTGCGACTTTTCAAGGCCGCCATCAATTCTCGTTGCTTGCGCCGATACTCCCAAATAAGCCAACTATAGTCGTCGCGCGGCATGGTGTCCGGATCGTACTTGAACTCATTGAGCTCGGGGTGCGTGAACTGGGCAATATAGCCCTTCCACAATGTATTGCGCCCGCCCTTGTTGTAGACCTCATGGCGCGATACATACGCCCAACGGATTTTGCATTCAAATCCTGGCTTGCTCAATTTGCGCGACACTGCCTCCAACCGCACCTTCTCGGTGGCCGTTGGCACAAAGAACACCGGACGCGTGGGTTCTGCACTGCCGGCGTCTCCCCCAAGCAATCCCGCGCCAATCTGTTCCAGGGCTTGCTTTGGAAGCCATGCCACCAATCCGGCCGCTTGCTGCAATTTGCCGGGCTTGGGGGTGGGGAGCGGCTTCCCATGTGTTTTCAAAATGTACTCCTGCGCCGCCTTGATCTTGTTGTCCACATCCCCCGGGTGAACCATGATGTGCAGCCAGAATTGTTCGCCCGGGCGGAGCTTGCCCATGAGTTCGAAGAGCTGGGTGAGCGGATCCTTGAGCCGCTGATCCTTGGACATCTGGTGCTCAAAGTCCTCGTAGGTGCGAATGGGAAAGTAGTCGGGTCGCTTGAGAATGATTTCTCCTCCAAAAACCTCATGCGTGTCATTGGGGAAGTCCTTCGGAAACCCACGCGTATAGTCGTCCACCTCGGCGATCTCCGCATCGGGGTACTGGGCGTACACCGCCGCCTCCAAGTGATCTCGAAAGCGGGCATTGGTGCGAATAAAAAACTGAATATAGCCATCAATCGAAACAATCTCAAAGCTGGTGGGAAGAAGAAATTTTCCAAAGATCCATTTCTCCTTGGCAGTGATGACGGCCTTGGTCCCTTTGACAATCGCAAAGATATTTTCCACGGCCTTGGGCGATTGTTCATTCTCCGGCACGTCGATCGCCAACACCACCCACTTTTGCTCTCCTAAAAATTTCCCTTGGCGCCGATCAAGTGCAATCATGATCCATCCCCAGATGATCATGGAGAGGAGCATCAGCACGCCAAGCGGCATGAGCACGTACAAAAGAACCACGTCGGGCTGGGTTGCCAACATGTACTCAAGCGACGAAACGTCAATCACCACCTGTAACATACTTCACCAGTAGTATACCAGAGTGGTATTCAAGTATTCGAGTATTCAAGTATTCGGGGTATCTGGCGTGAACACAAAAGGCACCGGCCGTTTCAGCCGATGCCCTTTCGTGACACCCTACGCAGATACTCGAATACGCGAATACCTGAATACTCGAATACTACACCTGCCGTCTTGCCGCCCACTTTTGCCATGTCACCAAGAGCGGCGAGGCAATAAAGATGGAGGAATAGGTGCTGGTCAAAATGCCAATGATGAGGATGAGAACAAAGTCGCGTACGGTCTCGCCGCCAAAAAACAGGATAGCCACCAGGGCGAAGAGCGTGGCAAGATTGGTATTGATGGAGCGCGCCATGGTCTGGTTGACCGAGGCCTCTACAACGCCTTCAAAATTCTGTGGGTCGCGCTTGAGGTTCTCGCGAATGCGATCAAATACTACGATGGTGTCGTTGACCGAGTAACCAAGAATGGTCAGGATTGCCGCCACAAAGGCCGCATCCACAACGAGTCCGCTCACTACCCCCGCCAACGCAGCGGCACCGATCGCGACCAGCACCGCGTGCAGCCCCGAGATCACCGTCATCAACCCGTACTTCCAACTTTGCACCGGCCGGCTCACCCCACGGAACGACCACGCGACATAGACCACGATCATTACGAGCACCAAGATGAGCGCAATCGTGGACGATCGCCGCAGCGTCTCCCCCACCGATGGTCCGACCGAATCAAACCGTAACTCCTCGAGGGCTCCAAACGACTTGAGCGACAAGAGAATCGTTTGATGCTCCTCTTCTGAAAGGGGTGGCTCACGCACAATCAACCCGCGTTCATCCACCGCTGAGACCACGCTATAAGCAAAATCTTGCCCCTCCAGTGTCATTCGCACCTCCGTGGTGTCCGGTCGCGTGTCCGTGTAGACCACCTCCAACATACTGCCGCCAGTGAAATCAATCCCAAAACGCAGTCCAAAGACTGACAAGAGCACAATGCAGACCGCCACGATGAGACTACTCAACACATACCACACGCGCCGATGTTTAATAATGCTCAACATAGGGCTATCGAATTTCCGGGACGGAATAAAGGAAGGGGCGGTTGATCCACCGCCAGCGCGCCACGAGCTTCATGAACCACCGCGTCACCACAATGGCCGTGAACATGCTCGCCAGGATTCCCATGCCAAGCGTGAGCGCAAAGCCCTGGATGAAGCTGGAGCTAAAGGCGTAGAGGATCACGCAGGTCAGGAGCGCGGTCATGTTGCCGTCGCGAATGGAGAGCCACGCACGAGCAACGCCTTCGTCAATGGCCCGATCCAGGGACCGCCCGGCGCGCAGCTCTTCCTGGAGTCGCTCAAAGATGAGGATGTTGGCACCCACCGCCATACCGATCGACAAGATCACTCCCGCGATGCCGGGCAAGGTAAGCGTTACGGAGAGCGCCTTGGTGACAACCAGCAACAAGATACCGTAGACAACGAGAGCCATCACTGCGAGCAAGCCGGGAAGGCGGTAGTAAAGAAGCATCAACAGCGCTACCAGCGCGATGCCAATGGCACCGGCCACCAAGCTTTTTTGTAATGATTCGGCACCGAGCGTTGGGCCAACCGTCTGTTGCGACACGAGCTCGATGGGCACCGGCAGCGCGCCCGCGTTCAATCGCTGTGCAAGCACCTTGGCTTCTTCGATGCTATCCAACCCGGTGATGATAGCCTCTCCGCCCACAATCTTTTGCTCCACCACCGGCGCGGAGATCACCTCACCGTCCAGAAAAATCGCAATCTGCTGTCCTTGATACTGTTCCGTCATCTGCGCAAACAGCTCTCCGCCTTCTTCGTTGAACTGGAGCGACACGTAGGGCACTCCCGTGTTGGGATCAAACTCCACTCCTGCGCGCTTGAGGTGCGCGCCGCCAAGCGCCGAGTTGCTCCACTGCGCCTTGCGTTGCGCCTCCAGTACCTTGGAGTAGTCCAGCGCGAGCGGTTCGCCATCTTCGCCATCCTTTGGGTCAATGGTGATGTTGCCTTCCGCATCGGTGGTGATGGTCGCCCCATCCACTTCTACCGAACGTGCCTCCCCCGTGCTTGCGCGCGGCGTCATAAATTCCAAAATGGGCGTCTCGCCAATTTCTTGAATCGCGTTATTGATGTCGGTGATACCGGCCAGCTCAACGATCACCCGATGTGTGTCACCGCTCTCCACCGTCTGCACCAACGGCTCCGCCACGCCCAACGCATTCACCCGACGCTCGATCACGTCGCGCACGCCCTGCATGGCACCACGTTGTTCGCCACTTGGAATCTGCGCCAGGTCGGCCTCGTACACCAAGTGCGCACCGCCCAATAAATCAAGTCCGAGACGAAATGGGGATTGCGGCATCTGCAATGCCGAGATTCGACCAACGGTTGCATTCCACGCAGGCGGAGAAACATATCCGGCTCCAATCAAAGCCAGCACAGTGACGAGAATCACCCCCACGGGAACCCCCCATCGCGACGGCCGCGATGCGTTAATTTCCTTGTGCCGCCCACTTTCCCGCTGCTGTCGATAGAGGTTGTATGACATAGAAAAAGTTGGCCGCATTGTAGCGCGTCCCTTCCTCACGCGCAACTGTTCCTAGGCATGCTGCACCTCCAGGATATCCGCCTTGGAAATCACGTCTTTCTTGTGCAGCACGACGAGAAGCTTGTCGAGCTTGCCGTTCATCTTCCTGAATTGCTGCTCCACATGGCTTCTTGTAGCCATGTGCCTCTCAAGAGATTCCAAACGCTTGTCCGCATACTCAAAACTCGTATCCATGTGGGTCGCAAGCCCTTGCACTGCCTCCAACGCCACATCGGCTTTTTCCTCTATGGAATCCAACCGGCCATCGATGCCGTCCAGACGCCCATCGATCCCATCAAAACGCTTGTCCATCCCGTCCAGTCGCTCATCAATGCCGTCCAGACGCGTATTTAATCCCTTCCCAAGATCATGAATGGCCTTGAGCATGGTCGCATTGTTTTCTTTGTTCTGCATGGGACTATTTTACCACGCAGCCGAGACAGTATTTCTCCACAGCTGTCAATCCCCC
>CAZWSS010000029.1:5978-9470 GCA_964636795.1 uncultured Gammaproteobacteria bacterium | reverse complement strand
GGTTGATGGAAGACGCGCGACAACAAGGGCTCGCGGCCTACGACTGGTGGGGCATTGCGCCGCCTGGGCATGACCACCATCATCTCGCGGGCGTAGGGCGCTTCAAACTCGGCTTCGGTGGAGAGGTGGTCTCCATGCCACCCACGCAAGACGTGGTGATTCGACCGCTTGGCTACCGGATGTACTCGATCGCGAAGAGGGTGTTTTAATATCCAATAGCCAATGATCAATATCCAATCCTAATGTAAATCTCTAAGGGCTAGGCCTTTGCCTTAGCATTGGCCATTGGATATTGATTATTGGATATTCTCCACGATCCCCTTATCCTCCGCATACGGATCGTTGGGCAGCTCGCTTGTGAGGGCGGAAGCGGTGGCGGAGAGAGTGGTGCCGGTTTCGGCGTCAACGGCGGTGATGGAGGCGGCGCCCAAAAGATCCAAGAAGGTTCCCACGTCGGCCAAGGTCGGCGTGGCTTTCATATCAAACACGGCTACGACCGGTGCACCGTTGGCGCTCATGGAACCGATCGCCCAGCGTACGCGGTTGCCCACGGTGTCATGGGTCACACTGCCCGCGCTCGCCGAAACCAGCCCCGCCCATTGCGCATCGGAGGGGGTGGGATCGACCATCACCAGATCCTCCACGCGGTTGAGCGCATTGGCGACGATCCATGTCACACGGTACGTGGTGGTCTGTCCCACGGTGGGCGGCAGCGGCCCCGAACCAACGGGCGAGCCACTCACGTCAAAATAGGCGGCGCTTGCATGACCGGAGAGATCGGAGGCAATACGTATCGTGATCGCCGAGGACTCAATGGTGCGATTGATTTCGATTCCACCAACGGTCTTCACACGCGCCTCCGCTCGCAGCACGATGCGCTCGGCGCCCTCACTTTTCATGGGAACGCTTAGGTCAATGCTGGCGTCCTCTCCGCCCGGCAAGGTCTTGAGCCGCGACAAGTCGGTGTGATCCCAGTTGATCTTGTTGCCATACACGTCCCCGTCGGGCACACCGCTGCGCTCGGTCAGGTTAACACGATCCAGCCCCTGATCCACAAACAGTTCGATGGTGACCATCTCGGCCGCCTCCTCTCCGCGATTGTCCAAGGACACGTTTACGGTGATGTCATCCCCTGGGAGTGCAATGGAATCGCCGGCCTGCCCGTTGACGATCAACGAGAGGGAGAGATCACTCGCGAGCACATCGGTGGCAAACGCGGCCTCGCTCTGCGCCACGAATGCATCCTCCAAGATGGTGCCCACTTGAGCCGTCAACGTTTGCTCACCGCTTACGTCCGATGCAAATGCCCCTGTCATCTCCACCCGGAACGGCGCATCCTTTGCAAATGTGGGGATACTCCACGCGGCAACCCCCGGCTCGTTGGGGGCGGGGTTGGCATGAGCGATGGAGAAACCCGCGGGGAGCGCCAGCCGAAGTTCCATACCGTCGTACACCAATTCCTCCGCATGCTCGGCGACGATAGTGTAGGTTGCGTTTTCTCCGGGCACGGCGCGCTCGGGGCCGCTGACAGAGACCCCAAACACACTCGTCTCGATCAAGATGCTTTCCGACTCAATGGCCTCAAACGGCGAGCTGAAGTTGGACGGTACGTAGCGCGTTACGGCCTGCACGGTGGCCACGGTGCCGGGCTGTGCCACAAACATTCCCGACAGCACAATCTCTCCACGCTCGAGCGCGTCCACCGATCCGATCGTCCACGAGAGGGGCGACGCGAGCACGGGCGCGGGCTCGGCGCTCGTAAACCGGAACGACTCGGGCACATGCACGCTCACCTCCAGGGAGAGAATGGGAACCGACGCGGTATTTTCATACGGGATGCGAATGATCGTTGGCCGCCCGCTTACCACCTCTTCTTCGGGCTGGATGTCGAAGGTCAAAATGTGGGCACTCTCCGGGCGTAATGGGTTCGTCAACAAAAACGCTCCGGCTAGTCCGGCGGCAATCGCCACCAGCACAAGCAGCGTGGCCGTGAGCACGCGTCGCACCACGGGCTGGCGCACCACCTCCAACTTGGACATGTCAATCGCGGGCGCGTCTTGTTCGCCCATGGAGTAGATCTGTTTGAGCTCCTGCGTCACGGAGTTCTCGGCGGCATCCACCGGATCGCCAGGTGTCGCCTCTGTGTGTCGCATGGGCTTTTTTGACAGTTTGGGCTTCATAGCTATGGTCGCTCAAGCACCATGCCAAAGAACCCGTTCGCATTTTTCTCCAAGGAGAACTGGGTCACGGTGTCGCTGGTAGACCACACGGGGCGGAGCGCATTGCCCGGGGAGAAGCGGTAGGTGGTCTCGCGGTGGGCGACGCCCGGCTGCTTCTGCACAAAGATGCTATGGCGGACGGTTTGTGCGACCCCGATGGCGCCGAGCGCGCTCGAGAGCATGCCGTGCTTGGGCTCGTCCAAGATGTCCTCGGGCAACAGGTAGCGCATGGTAAGGGTGCTCGTTGTTCCGGGACCCGTCTGCATCCACGCGCCGAAAATCGTTTTGCCAAACCCTTCGCCCACAAACGTGGCTGTGGTTGGGTCCATCACCCCCGTCTCCTTGCGATCAAGATTCGCTCCCAGCCCGTCAACTGATTTGAAGAGGTCCGTGGCGGGCGGCTGTGCGCCCTCGACCGAGATCAGCGTACTGCCGCGAGGCACGTAGAGTCGCGTGAAGCTCACGTTGTTCTTGCCGGAGAAGGTTGCCGTGCGAATGCCGTTGTGCGTGCGCGCGACCGTGACGGTATTTTCGATGCGGCCGTCGGGACGCACGAAACTCTCGATCGCTACCGCGTCGCCCATCACTCCATCGGTTTTGCCGCCGCCGATGTTGGCGTGGGTCACCATGAGGTAGTCGCCGGTGTTGCCGCGCACGCCGCCATCCCAGCCCAGGCGCTCAATGGCCGATTGGATGGACGGGTCGGAGTGGTAGATTTGAATGTCTTGCGCGGAGAGTCCGTCGCCCAACAGCCCGACCACATTCAAAAACGTGTCTTGTTGGGCCTTGGTGAGGCGCTCCAACAGCACCGGCGCCAAGTCGCCAATGAAGGCCTTGGGGGTGTTGGCGGTGCGGTCGTAGGCGATTTCTACTTGCCGCTGCGTCTCAAACAAGAACGTCTCGCCGTCCACGGTGAGGTTGTACTTCGGCATGGCGATCGGTCCCACGGCATCAATCAATCGCGCCACCAAGTCGGCGTTGATGGCCATGACCCCATCCACGGACGGGCCGCCGCTTTGCTCATAAAACCACATGGCGTTTTGGGCGCTTGACGGGAAGTCGGGGTACCAGTTGGCATCTTGCAACTCCCAGCGGCCGCGCACCAGCTGCAACGGCTCGGGTGCCGCGACGTTTCGGGTGAGTTGCCCCTGCATGTCGTAGGTGCCGCCGCCCGGGATGCGGATGGATTCCATCTTGCCGTCCAACAGGTCAATCTCGGCAAAGGAGCCCCAGAACCCGCCGGTGGGGCGCAGTTCGGTGTTGTTTTGAAAGA
>CAZWSS010000029.1:0-5968 GCA_964636795.1 uncultured Gammaproteobacteria bacterium | reverse complement strand
GAAGCATCGGCATTAAAAGCAATTTTATCAACAGCAGGATTATCACCTTTCCGACATTTGCGCGGCCAACCCTTCCACGCCTTGGCGCAGTGATCGGAGCGTGGCGCGATGCTCGGCTGGCAGCGCGGAGACCTGCACGTCTTGCAACGTTTCGGCGGCGCTCCACACGTCGGGGAGGGCTTGCTCCACAAAGACATCAAACAACGACACGGCGGCGGCGGGACTTTCGCTTACTCGATTTGCCACATGCTGCATGCCGTCGGTCAACGTGCCCGCGGCGCGCGCGGTGGCCTCGCCGGCTGCGAGAAGTCGGCGGCCTTGCGCGGTGGCGCGGCGAGCCGATGGGAGCATGTCGGCCAGGCCGAAGAGTTCGGTTTTGGCTTGGCGGAGTTCCTCTTGCGCGACTTCAAAGGATGAGGCGGCTTGGCGAAACTCGCTGGAGGCGAGGGCAAACTCCTGCTCGAGCGTGGCGCTGGCGCCGCTTTGAATGGACTCGAGCGCGCTCTTGCCTTGTCCGACGATGGCGTCCTCATGCGCACCGATGTTGGAGACAACCGTGACGGCGCGGATGGGCAAGACCAGGACGAACGAGAGCCCAACGAACAGCGCGATGGTCTTGGCCCAGCCCTCGGGCAACCGCAAGGCCACGCGAGCGCGACGCGGGCGCGGAATTGGGGGGATGTCGGAGAGTTCTTCCGAGAGTGACACGTCGTCGAGCAATGCGTCGAGACTCAAGAATGCTCCCACCCCCTCGGTCGGCGTAGGAACGCCGACCACTCCCCCTCGGGCAGGGGGAGAGGCTCCCACCCCTCCGTCCTCGTCGGACTCGGACACCTCCCCTCCTCCATCCTCGTCGGGAACGAAAAACTCAAGTTGACTCACCAAGTCGTCCACGGCTAACCGGTCTATAACAGGAACCGGAGTTGGTGGAGCAACGAGGCGAACCGGTTGTGGGAAGCGAACCTCGGCGTGGTGTTGCGCCATAGCATCGGCGGCAAAGACCGTCAACGCGGCCTTTGCACCATCATCATGTTCCTCGATCGGTGCCGGTGCCTGCGCGGAAAGGAAGTTTGAAGCCATCGGCGCCGCAGCGGCCTCGACACTCTCCATCTCCAGCCGCACCACATAGGGCGACATGGGGTGGGATCCTTGATGGCGGATGGCCGGTCGCTCCACGCCGCCGACGGCTTCAACAACAAGACTCCGTTTTTTGGAAACGGACGGATGCTCAAAGAAAGTATGGGCGATCGGGTTCAGGCATGGGGAACCCGATGGGGGGTGCTTGGGCATGGAGGTTAGCGGGCGGCGATGCGATACAGATCCATCAGCGCCTGTGCATGGGTGCGCCATGAGTAACGGGCGAGCACCGTGGGGGCTTGCGCCAGCACGCGGGTGCGTACGGCCTTGTCTTTGAAGAGTTGCTCCATGGCGCGGTACAAGTCCTCAATGTCGTTGGGGTTGAAGTACACTGCGGCTGAACCCAGGATTTCCGGGATCGAGCTGGCGCGTGAGGCGGCCACGGGGGTGCCATGCGCGAGCGCTTCCAAAGGCGGTAGGCCGAAGCCCTCCATTTTGGAAGGAATCACATAGAGGGCGGCCTCGTGATAGAGCCGCGACAGGGTCTCGTCATCCACAAACCCCACAAAGTGGATCCTGTCCTCGGGGATTTCGATCTCCCGCGCCTCCCGTTTGAGGCGTTCGGTGAAGGTGTTGTGGGGGCCAACTAGAGCCAGGTGCACTTGTGGGTACTCCCGGACAAAAAAACTAAACGCGTGGAGCAGCGTTTCAATGTTTTTATGCGGGTACGGATTGCCAACGTTGAGGATGAACGGCGTTTTGATGCCGCCGGGCAACGCGTCCGCTACGGTTTTGGTTTTTGTTTTGTGCGCCCAATCCGTTGCGCGATCAATGCCATTGTACACCACATGCACCCGGTCTGCCGAGACGGGAAGCCTGTGGATGATCGCGTTCTTGGCGTGTTCGCTCACGGTAACAATGGCGCGCGCGTCTTGGGCAATGCGGTTTAGGATGTAGCGCTGTCCGCGTTGTTTGAGTTCGTAGAGGAAACGGCCGCGCGTTGTGGCGCCGTTGTCCCAGGCCTGCTCGAGCATCGTCAGATCGTGGAGCGTGACGATGTAGGGGGTTTCGGTGCGAACAGGAACATTAAAATGAGGGAAGTGCATGACGTCCAGCTTCTGATGACGGATAATCCCCGGCATCCACATCTGCTCTACGAGACCATACCACGGCACATCGGCGACCACCTTCTTCCAACGGCGGTTTGGGATAGGGCAATCGGCAAAGTTTTTCTTTCGCAAAAAAACGACGTACTCATGTTCGTCGTCTACCTGTTGGAGAGCGCCAATCACCTCCTCCACATACCGACCAATGCCGGCGCCGCTGATCTTTGGCCCGTACATCCGGGCGTCAATGCCGATTCTCATGGGGGAAGTATACCAGAGTAGGGATAGGTCGCGACCTATCCGTTGCCGTATCCCCCTCCTGCCAAGGAGGGGTGAGGGGAGGTCATCAAGGGTCTGCCCAAAAACACGAAGCCGCCCACCGAGGTGGCCGACATCGTGTCGGGTCCTCTTGGGCGGCGTCAGGCGATCGTGGCGTAGGGGACGTACGGGATGAACTTGGTGGGGGCGTGCGTCTCGATCAGCTCGTAGAGCCGCTCGGGGACGATCCCGAACCGCTCCGCCACGTAGGTGATGTTCGGCGCGGAACGCTTCCGGATCTCCTGGAGGGGATACGTAACGCACTCCGCGCTACGTCCCATCCTGCTCCCGTTGAACAGGACGACGAAGTCGTATCCTGTCCACGCCCGGTAGTACAGCAGGAGGCGATGCATCTTCTTCCTGCCGCGCGGCCGGCGGCACTCGTCCGAGACCTCCACCGCACCGCTGACGATGTGGGTGCCGCGGTTGCTGATGATGTGCGGGTGGCTCCTCCCGATCAGATTCTGACGCAACTTCGCCATGGCTTGCTCTCCCCATTGCTTACGGCAATGACTCGGTGGTTATGAACTGCGCCGAACGTACTACAAAATGACCGCTCTGTCAACCCAATGTCTTTGGGCGACAGAACGCCAAAACTCATGTATCGACTCCCTCTGTAAAATCGCCTTTGGCCTTTCTGGCCAACCTAAGAGAAAAGTGGGCCTGTGGATAATCACAATAGCTCGTACATGCGAGTTATTGTGACGGATTTATGGGTCCTCACAGATCCCTCTGGGCGGTGGATAATCACAAAAACATCGCACGTGGATCATTTTTGTGATTGGGGGCTGTCAGAGCTGAGCGGCATCGACAAGAAGATCGTGCACATGCTTGGCGGTGGCGATCCAGGAGAAGGCCTTGGCGCGGTCGAGGCCGCGAGTGCGGAGAGTGGAGCGAAGATGGGGGTCGGTGATCACTTGCTCTAGCACGTCCGTGAGCTCGCGCACATTCATGGCACGGACATAGAGCGCTGCGTCTTGGCCGACCTCGAGCATACTGCTGTTGCACGCGGTTACAACGAGGGTGCCACAGGCCATTGCCTCGACCACTTGCATCCCAAACCCTTCGTAGCGCGAGGGGAGGCAGAGACACAGGGCACCTCGAAGCAGTGCGGGGCGGTCGGCGTCCCTCACGAAACCGATCGAGAGGATGTCAGAGCGATATGGGCTGGCTGTGATGGCGCGATCAAGTGCTCGCCGTTTCCACCCACGACCGCCGGCAAGCACGAGGGAGCATCGCTGGCTCTTGCTGCGCAGGGCGTTGAACGCTTCGATCAACGAGACGAGGTTCTTGCGCGGCTCTTGGGTTGCGATCGAAAGAATGTAGGGCGAGTGGACGCCGAGTCGTTGCCGTAATGTGGCATCGTTGGGGAGCGGTCGTGCGTCAAACGCAGTGTGATCGATGCCGTGGGGGACGATATGCACCATCAATGGGTCGCGATCAAAGATGTGGACGACGTCGTCTCGAGTTGCTTGCGACGGCACGATGATGTGATTGGCGCGGCGGATCCACCATTGCGCTCGGGTGAGGCGATATCGAATATGGTGCACCCATGTATAGGTCTCGGGCATGATGATCCACGCCAGGTCGTGCACGGTCAGGAACACGGTGGCCTTGGTGCGTGGCAAGTACCCGGTGTTGGGAAACCAGACGGCATCCACGGGCATACCAATCAACCACTCGAGCGAGACGGCACCCATGGCGCGCAGCGGGTTGATGAGCTTCGATGGTACGCAGCGGTGCACATGAACCCATGTTAGTCGTGCGGCAAGATCAAACGGGAGCTGTGGCCGCCTCCACCCAATCGAAAAAAGAATCACTTCGTCTGTGCTCTCCGGCCATGCGCGCAGCGTCTCCAAGAGCGCATGCCCCACACCGCTCGGGCGCGGGTCACAGATGCTCTGAATGTCGATGGCGATTCGCATACGCTTCCTCCACGAACGCCCTCCACTTTGTCTCAAACGCCGCGCGCGAGAATTGCTCGGCGAACGCCTTGATGGCCACGGGCGAAAACCGTTGTTCATCAAATCGCACGAGCGCATCCACCAATCCCTCCCAGGTTTGTTCGTGGAAGAGCGCCCCGGTCTCGTTCTCAATGACCGTCTCGGTGGCGCCGCCTTTCCCAAACGCGATCACCGGCCGTCCGGCCGCCATGGCTTCCACGGCCACGATCCCAAAGTCCTCCTCCTGTGGGTGAATGAAGGCGATGCACTCCGCGTAGAGGCGCGCCTTTTCCTCGTCGCTCACGCGCCCGACGAATTCGATGTTGGGCCTGGCGCGGGTCTTGAGTGACTCGAGCATAGGGCCGCTGCCAAAAATCTTCAACGGCAATTGCAAACGGTTGAACGCGTCCACAATAAGATCAAACTTTTTATAGGCCATGATCCGCCCGCCCGCCAAGAAGTAGGTTTTCGGTTCGTCGGAAATCAAAAAGAGGTGTGTATCAACGGGCGGGTAAATGACCTCTGCGTCGCGACGATAAAACTTCCAGATGCGATCACGCACGGTCTTGGAGTTGGCCACGAACACGTCCACGCGGTCGGCGGCGGCGCGATCCCATTGCCGCAGCCGCGAGAGATATATGGGAAGGATGCGCTTGGCGAGCCCGGGGATCCGTAGGCGCTCCACGTACTCATGCATCTCGGTCCACAGGTAGCGTGTGGGGGTGTGACAGTAGCAGATGTGTAAGGCATCGGTGCGGGTCAGGACGCCCTTGGCCATGGAACTGGCGCTGGAGATCACCAAGTCATAAGGCCGCAGCGAGTAATGCTCGGTGGCGGTGGGCATGAAGGGGAGCAACCATTCAAACTTCCACGCGGTGAAGGGGAAGCGATCGAGGAAGGACGTGTGCACCCTGGATTTCAATACTGGGTTGAACCGTTCCGGGCGGTACGCGAGTGTGTAGATAGGTGCTTCTGGATACAAAGAAGACAAAACACGGAGGACGCGCTCGGCGCCTCCGTCTTGGGTGAGGTGGTCGTGGACCAGGGCAACGGTTGGCTGACCCGTTTTGTTCATGCCACGATCTTAGCAGGGAAGTATTCATGTATTCAAGTATTCGCGTAGCGAGTATAGCGTGCCTGCCGTTCCAGATACTCGAATACACGATACACTATACGCGAATACTTACTTCGCTCCCCTCGACGTCAGCACCACCCACGGGGTCTTCAACATGATCGTCAGGTCGAGCCACGGACTCCAATGTTCAATGTAGTGCGTGTCCAGGCGAACTTCATCCTCAAACTCCAAGTCGGCGCGACCGGACACTTGAGCCATGCCTGTAATGCCGGGCTTGACGGTGAGCACCTTGCGCCACTCGGGTTTGTACGCGGCGACCTCCTCGGGCAGATGTGGGCGCGGCCCAACCAAGCTCATCTTTCCCATCAAGACGAGGTAGAACTGCGGAATCTCATCGATGCTGGTGCGGCGGATGAAGCGGCCGGAGTGGGGGACGCGCGGATCATTTT
>CAZWSS010000028.1:0-9669 GCA_964636795.1 uncultured Gammaproteobacteria bacterium | reverse complement strand
AACCTCACGGCCATGCGGCGCGCCGTCGAATCATTGCAACAGGTGGAGCATGTCCTTGTTGATGCGCACATCATCCCCGGACTTACGATCCCGCAGACGGCCATCATCCGCGGCGACGCCTCCGAGCACTGCATCGCGGCGGCTTCCATCATCGCCAAGGTCACGCGCGACCGGTTTATGACAGACGCCGACGCTCTTTTCCCTGTGTACCGGTTCAAGCAGCACAAGGGCTACGGCACGGAAGCGCACCGCATCGCGGTGATGGAGCATGGCCGCTGCCCGCTGCATCGGTCAACGTTCACCATTGCCGTATGATGCACTCACGAGAGCGGGGGACAGGCGTGGACGCTGATGTTGGGTCGGCCGTGAAGCTTGGTGTTGATCTCCACGACTTTGGTCGCGAGCATGCCCTGACGCGCCCCATCAAGGACACACATCTTGAGCGCCATGAGCGGATGGTGATGGTGGATGCACGGCACACGCGTGGGCACCAGTTGATGCCCATTGAGATTTTGCATGTTGATGCACGACACCCGGGCGCGGCACCGCTCGCGGAAACGTCGTATGCCTACGCCGAGCGTCCCGACGGCACGGTCGCTACGCAGTCCATTCAACAGATCGCTCGCACCGAACGAGGACTGGAGACACAGAGCATGATGCGCACATTTAGCAAGGCGGGGGAGGCGTTGCACGAGCAGCTATCGGTGAATCGAGCCGTCGTTCGCGAACGAATGTATGTGTCGTCCGGATCGGCGGATGGGGAGATGGTATATGACAATGTCTTTGACGATCGCGGCCGTGTAGTGGGGCGGCAGATGTACGCGCGACGTTCCGGGGAACGAGAGTGGCAGGTGACGGCAACGCGATATACCTATGATGACAAGGGCGACCATCAAGAGGATACCGATCATCGCCTCGCTCGTCTCGGCAATCCGCCGGCGTTCGAAGGCGTCTCCCTTCTCGAGCATGTAGCGGCGCCATCCCTCCCCTACGAAGAGCCGGCGCCGACAATTTCCTTTGAAAACAGCGATCGTTGACTGGGGTCGCCGCGCGTGGTAGCTTCAAAATCGTACCTATGAGTGTTTCGCTCAAGCGGTTTGCTCTGCGCGCGTTCATTGTTCTGGTTCAGAGCGCCGCAGTCACAATCTATTATCTGAAGCGCTTTGCGCGGGCCATTGGGGCGCCGCTTGGGCCGGTTGGGAAGGTGCTTGTACGCACCGTGGGGGTGCCGGTCTATCGGGCGGTGTTTTTTGTTCACCGCATGTTTGGGCGCCTGTACGTGCCTGGAAAGAACAAGGTGATGTACCTGCTTACCAACCGCTATGCCATCCATACCATCGTGGTGGTGCTGACCGTGGCGACGACAACCATGAGCGTGCAGGCGAGTGGGGTGCGCGCGGACGATTTTGGGCAGGAGAGCCCGCTCTACCACTTGGTGACGGGGCAGGAGAATGAAGTGGTGGCGGTGCGCGCGGACACAGTGGCCTCGGCGCCGGTGCGCTACTTGGGTTTGGGCGCGTTGAGCGGGCAGTCCAATATTGACTTCCACAGCCCAGACGATGATTACGTGGCGGTTACGAGTGGGGCGGTGATCATTGCCCCCACCATTGCCAAGGCGCGTGAGAGCACGGCGCCGCGCACGGAAACGGTGGAGTACGTGGTGCAATCGGGCGATACGCTTGGTACCATCGCGGAGGCGCACGACCTTTCCATCAGTACACTTCTTTGGGCCAATGGCCTTTCGGTACGCACAACCATTCGGCCGGGCGATGCGCTGAAAGTTTTGCCGTTGGACGGGCTGACGCATACGGTGAAGTCTGGCGATACGGTGCTGGCGATCGCCAAGAAGTATGGCGCGGAGGCGGAGAAGATTGTGGACTTCAATCATTTGGCGTCGGCGGGGGACTTGCAGATCGGCACATCGTTGGTGATCCCGGGCGGCAAGCCGCCGGTGGTGGCTCCTGCGCGGCAAACATCATCTATTGGTCAAGTGCTTCGTGCGCCGGGTACGAGCGTAACGACCGCACCTGCCGGTAGCCCTACGGGTTCCGGGCGAATGCTCTGGCCCACGGACATGCATGTCATCACGCAGTATTTTGGGTGGCGTCACACCGGGTTGGACATTGATTGCAAATTCACGAACGACAACTACGCGGCCGACGACGGCTATGTGCAGTTTAGCGGGTGGAAGGGCGGCTATGGGTTGGCGGTGGAGATCAACCACGGCAACGGAATCGTGACGCGCTACGGGCACCACGCCAAACTCTATGTGACGGCCGGGCAGCAGATTGCCAAGGGCACACCGCTTGGTCTGTGCGGCACCACTGGCAAGTCCACCGGTACGCACTTGCACTTTGAAGTGATCACAGGAGGGCGGTTCCGAAACCCACTTGAGTACATTCGATAGAAAACACCCCCACAGGAGGGGTGTTTAAGTTTCAATATCCAGTCAAAATTCAAAGCTCACTCAGTAGACCTTTGTCTTTCCAATGGATCTTGATCATTGATTATTCTTCCTTCTCAAGTGGGGCTGTCAGGGTGGCTATCCACCGCTTTCTTTATGCCGCCTTGTTTTGCTCCACAGGGTCCGGCTTGTCGTTTACGCGATTGACCCGATGCTCGGTGGCGTAAGCGCTGGTGGCTGCAAAGACCTCGGCACGCGCTTTTCCGCGGACGGACGGGCGGAAGATGGACACGAATCGCGTCCAGGCGCTGTCGCGGTGTTGCGAGGCTCGCTTCATCTGCTCCTCCGTGCTCACGGGCTCCTGTTGAATATGGATGCGATCGCGCAGATTTCTCTCACGAGTGGCAAAGGGTTGAACCGCTACGTCGCGCACCACTTCCTTCACCGATGCTTGCCGTTGACGTTGCCGCTGGTCGGGCGTGCTCTCGCTCAACCCGTTCAATCGCTCCACCGTCAGCTGCAACGCGCCACGCACTCGCGCCTTCTCACCAACCTTCCACCACGGGGTCTCATTGATTTGGTTTTGAAGCCGCATCTCGCGTTGGCGCAGGTCGACAATCTGTCGACTCTTCATTTCTTCCATGCGCACCTCATGGCTCATGGCATCGCGGCGACCCATGCGTGCGATCTCCTGCTTCGCCCTTTGCTGCTCTCGTTCATGCCACCCGTGCTCCTCATGCGCCTGCCGCTGCGCACTCGCTTGGATATTCTGCACCGGATCCTCCCATGGAGCCACCTCTTCCAAGTCCTCGGCGTCCACCTCGTGCACGCCTTCGATCTCGGTTGTGACTGGCGGGTGCTCAATGCGCGGAGCCACTCCCTGCGCGTCGTAATGTGTATGTCGTTTCATAGTATGGGTATTGTACGGCTAGGCGCTCGCGCAATCAAACTGGTACCATACTTTCAGTGGCCGCTGAAAACGTGGTACCTGTAAAATAATGCGCCCCGCGCCAGAGAACCCGGCATGGGGCGTTGTTGTCACTCGGAGAGCATGTCGAGCAGGTCGTCGTAATTCTTGAGGAGTCCAGAATGTATGTGAGCTTATGCACAAACAGTTGACCTGCTGCCTTGTTTTCGTTACGCTCCGCCCACTAACGACTCTATGAACGTGACGAAAGAGAACGTATCAAAGACCGAGGTGAAGCTGACGGTGACGCTGACGCCCGAGGAGGCGCAGCCGTTTTTGATCACGGCGGCGGCGCATATCTCCGAGCACATGGACATCAAGGGCTTCCGCCGCGGGAAGGCCACGTTTGAAGCGGTCACGGGCAACGTGGGGGAGATGGCGGTGTTACAAGAGGCCTTGGAGCCCATCGTGCGGCTGCACTTGGACAAGGCGCTCATGGACGAAGGCATTGAGTCGGTCGGTCAGCCAAAGGTGGACATTCAAAAGATGGTACCGGGCAACGAGCTGGTCTTTGCGGCCACGGTCACCCGCATGCCCGAGATCAAAAAACTCGGTAACTATGAGAAGCTCTCGATCAGCGCCAAGCCCACGGATGCGTCGCAAAAGGACATAGATCGCGCTCTCAAGGATCTGACGAGCATGCGCACCAAGGAGGTGCGGGGAACGTCGAGCGAAGCTGCGACCGACAAGGACATGCTCGTGGTTGATTTGCAGATGAAGCGCGAGGGGGTGCCGGTGGACGGTGGGCAAAGCCCAAACTTCCGCGTGTACATGAACGAGGAGCACTTTGTGCCCGGTATGAAAGAACCGTTGCTGGGAATGAAAGAGGGCGATCAAAAAACGTTCATGGTGGCGTTCCCCAAGGATCATTATCAAAAGTTGATCGCGGGGAAGGATGTGGAGTGTTCGGTGACGGTGAAGGAGCTCTACCACTTGGAGGTGCCGGTGGTGGATGACGCGTTTGCCGTGTCGCTCGGATTAAAAAGCGAGGCAGAGCTGCGCGAGAAGATCACGGAGAACCTGAAGGCCGAGAACGAGCAGGAGGAGATGCGGCGGCAAGAGAAGGAAGCGTTGGAGCTGCTGGCGGAGAAATCAAGCTTTGCGGAGATCCCCGAGTTTCTTGTGGACGATGAGGTGGAGAAAATGGTGCATGAGTTGGAGCATGCTGTGGAGAAACAGGGGGGAGTTTTTACCGACTACTTGCAGTCCATCAAAAAGACGCCCAAGGAGCTGCGCGACGGGATGCGCGAGCAGGGATTGATGCGCGTGAAGGTAGCGCTGGTGTTGCGTGCGGTGGCCAAGGCGGAGGGGGTTGAAGTGGGGCAGGACGAAGTGCAGACGGAGATTGAAAAACAGGCGGCGATGTACGGGAAGGAAGAGGAGACGCGCGAGCGGATGCTCTCGCCCGAGTATCGCGACTACACCGGCTACCGGATGCGCAACGAGAAAGTGGTGGCGTTTTTGCGCGGCAAGATGGTTCGGTCGTTTCCATAACTTCAGCGATCGCTGATATTGTGGAAACGATTTGTGACTCGCATCGAAGTCAAAGTTGTAGCGAAGGCCCCGGCGAGCGAGGTGGTGGGCACCATGGCCGATGGGACGCTCAAGGTGAAGGTGCATGCCGTGCGCGAAGACGGTCGGGCGAATGAGGAGTTGGTGCGCGTCCTGGCGGAGCATTTTCATGTCTCGCGATCGAGCATCACCATCGTGCGTGGAGCAACGGCCAGCCGGAAGGTTATTGAGATACAATGAAACCATGAAGCGCCGCGCCCAACAGATTTACCTCGACCATAACGCCACCACGCCCACGGAGGCGGAGGTGATTCGGGCGATGAAGCTGTTTGAGGCAGCGCGCTACGGAAACCCGGGAAGTTTTCATTCCATGGGGAAGGAGGCAAAGGATGCGGTGGATGCGGCACGTCAGTGGATCGCGCAGTGGATGGGGGCTCGGGAGGATGAAGTGATCTTCACGGGAAGCGGAACCGAAAGCGACAACTTGGCCATTTTGGGATATGCGCGGGCGCATGCGCTGGTGGGGAAGCACATGGTGACGACGGCGATAGAGCATCACGCAGTGCTTGAGCCCATGCAGTTTTTGGCGCGGAAAGAGGGATTTGAGCTGACGATCGTCCCGGTGGAGCGCAACGGGGTCGTTGATGCCAAGAAGGTGATCGCCGCTATCCGCCCAGATACGACGATCGTCTCAGTGATGTTGGCTAACAACGAGATTGGCACGATCCAGCCGGTGGAAGCAATTGGGCGCGGCATTGAAAAGTTACGCCGCAACGATGTGGCACCCCATGTCGTACTGCACACCGATGCTTGCCAAGCAGCGGCGTACCTTCCGCTCGACGTGGCGAAGTTGCACGTGGATCTTCTCACTCTCAACGGATCAAAAGTGTACGGGCCAAAAGGGATCGGATTGCTTTACGCCAAGCGAGGCGTCAAATTGCAACCGTTGATGTTTGGTGGCGCACAGGAGAAAGCATTGCGACCGGGCACCGAGAATGTGGCCGGCATCGTGGGGCTTGCGAAGGCGCTCGAGATTGTGGAGGAGCGACGGGAGAAAGACGCGGAGCACCTGCGCCCGTTGCAAGCGATATTGATTGACGGGATCCTCGAGACGATCGAGAAGACCCGACTGAATGGCGACCGCGAGCGGCGGCTTCCCAACAACGTCAACATTTCTATCATGGATCTGGAGGGCGAGGCGCTGATCTTGTATCTCGACGCGGCCGGTATCTTTGCCTCGACCGGCAGTGCGTGCACGAGTGCGTCGCTCGATCCCAGTCATGTCATTCTTGCTCTCGGCATGCCCTACGAGGTGGCGCATGGCAGCATCCGGTTTTCGCTGGGGCGATCTACGACCAAGCGCGATATCATATATGTACTGAAGACGCTTCCGCCGCTGGTGCAGAAACTACGATCCATTTCGCCCGTGAATGTGGATCCGAAGTACTATCAGTAGGTCGAATAGGATCGGTGAAACCTATGAACAGCGCCAACTCAAACAAGCAAGCGCCCAAACAAGCTCCCGGCGGCCGGGGGGATGTGTCTTCGCGCGATGGCGCGCAGTCGTGGTTTTACTCCGACGCGGTGAAGGAACACTTTTTCCATCCGAAGAACTTTGCCATGGATGAGGTGGACACGGCGGCCTTCAATGCGATTGGTAAGGTGGGTTCGCCCGCTTGCGGCGACGAGCTGCGCGTGTGGATGAAAGTGGATCCGGCGACCAAACGCATCAAGGATTTCAAGTGGAAAACATTTGGGTGCGGGTCGGCGATTGCGTCCACATCAATGGCGAGTGTAATGGTGACCGAGGGGAAGGGCATGACGCTTGCCGAGGCGCGCGCCATGAAGCCGCAAGACATCATGGATCGGCTTGGGGGATTGCCCGCACGCAAGTTTCACTGCTCGGTACTGTGCGACAAGGCCATCCGCGACGCGATCAACGACTACTATCGCCGCACGGATCAGTTTGATAACATCGTGGCACCGGCGCTGCGCATCATTGATCCGGTGTCCAAGGTCACGGATCACGACATTGAAGAGGCGGTGCTCGATGGCGCGACCACGATCGAACAGGTGCAGCAGAAGACCAAGGTGGGCGTGGGCAACCCGTCGGTTCTGCCGGCGGTGGAGGAGCTGATTCGGTTCTATCAAGAAAAGTATTTCGGCAAACTATGAAGCTGCGTATCCGTGTGGACGAGGACTTGTGCATCGGTGCGGCGTCGTGCGTAACGGTCGCGCCGGAGACGTTTGTGTTGAATGATGAGAACAAGGCGATTGTGTTGGACAAGACCGGTGTTGATCCCGCGCCAACTTACGAGCGATGGATAGAGGTGACGGACGATGAATATCAAACGATTTTGTTAGCCGCGCAGTCCTGTCCCACGCTGGCTATTTTTCTCTACAACGAATCCGGTGTGCAGCTCTTTCCGGAGATGTAATGGAGCCACTCGCAACTAGCCACTCGCCATCCGCCTTTTCAGATACTCCACCCACGGAATTTTGGCGGGGTCGACGCCGTTGAGGTCGGCCAAGGCGAGGGTGACTTGGGAGCCGAGTTGGAGGCACATCAACACTTCTGCGAGGGTCGAGGGGCCGTTAACCTCGATGTCCATGGTCTTGATCTTTTGGCGGCGCACGATGTCCTTGGTCACGTCGAAGCGCTTTTTTGTTGAGGCCGAGTATCGCTTGCTGTGGAGGAACACGGCTATGATCTCTTGTGTGGCTTTTGGGCGTGCGAGTCCTTCGAGTAAATGATGGTTGAGCTCGGGGAGCGCGTCGAGTACCGCAAACTGCTTGGCGTTCTCATGGACTTGGTTTCGGAAGGCGACGAGATTGCCCGTGAGATGCTCGGCCGCAATGATGAGTGGGAGGCGGTTCCTCAACTGACGAGCAATCTGGGCCATAGGTCGAATATGACTCATTGGTCCTACAGCCTCTGCTACCTCTTTCTGTGTTAGTGCCAGCAGACCAAGCTTTGAGAGGGCGCCCAAGAGGGCGGTAAAGGTGATGCCCACGCCCATGCGCGGTTGCCCCGATGGATTGTTTTGTTTGTCGTCAAAAATGTAGGCGGGGACGTAGGGACGGGTCGCGACCTGTCCACGAGGGGAGGCGATCTTTGCCAACGCTTCGCCGCGAGCGATCACGAACACTTTGCATCTGCGTTTTACGGCCTCTTTTGTGAGGGCGATCGTCTCGCTTGTTGTTCCGCTATACGAGACCGCGATCACGAGAGTGTCTTTGTTTGCCCAAGCCGGTAGAGCACCCGATGAGATGATCACGCTCGATACCTTGAGGCGATCGCGACTCCACGCGAGCAGCATCTCGGCGCCCATGGATGAACCTCCCGTTCCCACAAAGATGATGTTTTTGGCGCGGCGATACGATGGCGGAAAAACAACGCGGCGCGATTCTTCCCATCCTTGGAGACATTGGTCAGGGAGGAGTTGAAGGGATTTCTCTATCAGCGTGTCCATACTCGAATACGTGAATACTTGAATACACGAATACTGTTCAGAGCAGGTCGATAAGCGGAACGGCTGGATTGGCGAGCTCGGCGTGGTGATGCGAGAGATCGGTCTGGGCTTCCACAAGCTTGGTGGCGCCGGCGCGGTCATCTGTCCGCCGCCAAACGGAGGCTCCCAGCAGCCGTCCATCAAACAACATCAACAGCGTTCGCCCTTCGCCATCATCGCGGACAATAATTTCCTGCGCATGGTCGCGCCGTGCGTCTCCTACGGCCACAATGTGCGCGCCAAGGACATGAGTGGAGTAGGAGCTGACGAGTCGGAACGGCTTGCGATCGCCCAGCATCACCGCCGCCACGTGTCGCCCCTGCATCTGCGCGTTCATCCAATTGCCCTGGTTCAATGCCCGGCCCACGATGACATCATAAAACTCGGTGCAGTCGCCCGCGGCATACACGTCGGGGAGATTCGTTTCCAAAAACTCGTTGGTCACAATCCCGTGATTGACGGCCACGCCCGCCTTTGCGATCCATTCAAAACGCGTAAACAGTCCTACGCCCGCCGCCAAGGCATGCAGCGGAAGGGTGCCGCCGGCGACCGTGCGCGCCAATGCACCGTCCCACGTGGCAATCTCGGTTTGCAAATGCGTTGTGACCCCATGCTCGGCCAAGTGATCCGTGAGTCGCTGCGACATGTCCAGGTCAAACGTGGGGGTGAAGTAGCGGTCGTTGCGGATAAAGATGTGGGTGCGGCAATGGTGCGCGGCAAAGAGGTCAACGAATTCCATGGCGATGAAGCCGCCGCCGACAATGCCAGCGGTTGGGTCATTGACCCCGTCTAGTTTTTGCAACAGCGAAACGATAGCATCGGCATCATCCACGGTTTGAAAATGATAGATGGACTCGTCCAGATCAAACGGCAGTCGCTTGGCATGGCCGCCGCTGGCGATGAGGAGCTTGTCGTAAGAGATCGTGTGGCCGCCCGTATGAATGACGCACTTTCTTTGCGCGTCAATCGCTTCTACGGTGTGGAAGGCCAAGTGGATGTCTTGTTGCTCGTACCACTCGGGGGATTTCAAAAAAACGCGCTCGCGGGGCACCGTTCCCAGGACGTACTTGGGCAACATGACGCGGGAGTAGAGTGGGTGATGCTCGTCGCTGATGATGGAAATGTCGGCCGAAGCGTCCAGTTTTCGGAGCGTTTCCGCTGCTGTGGTTCCCGCAATTCCGCCGCCGAGGATGAGGTAGTGCATGGCTGGAGTATAGCAGGGGCTAGTGGCGAGTTGCCAGTTGTGAGTAGCTTTAGCGCAATCGTGCCCGAAG
>CAZWSS010000027.1:8621-9791 GCA_964636795.1 uncultured Gammaproteobacteria bacterium | reverse complement strand
TTTGGGTGGCTGGAGCGGCCGTTCTTGGTCTCCGAGATCACGCTGGAGGAGCGTGGAGAGGTGGTATTTGCCTCTCGTGGGGAGCTTGCAGAGGCCCTCGGGAAACGCGAGGAGCAGCTGGTGTCCATCGCGCAACAAGCCGCAGAGTGGGAGGGGGCGGTGCGTGAGTTGGAGGAGGCGCGGCGCCTGTTGGATTACAAGGAGACGCACTCCGAGACGTTGGTGGCGGCGCGGGTGCTGGGGCACTCGGCGCCCGAGTTTCCCTACAGCATCGTGATTGATAAAGGGGCGGTGGACGGCGTAGCGCGCTTTCAACCGGTGGTTGCCAACGAAGGCGTGCTCCTGGGAACGGTGGAGGAGGTCTTTGCTCATACCGCTCGCGTGCAGCTTCTTGCCCATCCCCAAACACGCATCGGCGGCAAGGCACTTGGAGCGCACGCGACCTTGGGTGTGGTGGAAGGGCTCTCGGAGCCGCTCTTGGGCATGGCCTATGTTCCCCAAGACGCGCCGATTAAGCTGCACACCGTGATCGTAACCTCCGGCGCCGACCCTTTGATCCCCAGCAACCTGATCGTCGGTCTTGTACGCCAAGTGGAGAAAGATCCCAACACACCGTTTTTGCATGTGCTGATCGAGCCGGTGGTTGACGCGCAAACCGCGCGCTTCGTGGGTGTGGTGACCGGCCTATGATCCGTGCAGCGATTCTGATCCTTGCCATCTTGACCTCCATCGTCGCGGAGTATGGCCTCATTCATCTGTTACCGTGGCCACTCTCCTTGGCACCTCTTGGCCTTTCCGTGGCACTCTCGTTGGTGTTTCGCCTTCATCCGCTCGCGGGGTTGATATGGATGATGGCGCTTGGTCTTGCGGCCGATGTGCACGCCCCCACCCCTGTGAGTGAGACGCTGATCGCCGCGCTGCTTGGCGGGGCACTGGTCTACGTGGTGCGTCAGTATATCTCTCACGCATCCTGGTATGCCGTCGGCGTGGCTACGATCTGTACAGTGGTGGTGTGGACGGCGTTGCGCATGGCACTGGGATTCCTGGGCGGGGTGACGGTGTACACGTCGATCGCAAGCGTGGCGTGGGAGGCCGGCTTGGGAGTGGCTCTGGTCTCGATGTGGTTTGCGCTCCTGCCGCGATTCAAATTTCTGCAAACGCGTTAGTATG
>CAZWSS010000027.1:0-8611 GCA_964636795.1 uncultured Gammaproteobacteria bacterium | reverse complement strand
CAACCCATCGAGGGGCTCGGCTCGGTGCCTGTATGGCAGGAGGCCTTTGATTTTGAGGAGTCGGTGGGGAGCGTGGCGCGCGGGGGAGAACCCGCGTCGTTCCTGGGCGTATCACTTTCCCCAAAGCGGTTGATGGTGGGGCGATGGGTGATGGTTGTGGCTCTCACCGTCTTGTTGGCGCGCGTGGGTTGGTTGCAGGTGGCACATGGCAACGAGTACCTGGCACTGGCTGAAGGCAACCGCGTGCAGGAGGAATATGTGCCGGCGCACCGTGGGCTCTTGTATGACCGTCGTGGGACGGTACTGGTGCAAAACGAGCCCACGTTCTCCCTGTGGCTCAACGAAACATGCGTACAAGACGAGGGCTGCTATGTGCGGGCGGTGGACACCCTGTCGGCATTGCTGGGGGAAGATGCGCAGGGGGTGCATGCGCGTGTGCTCTCCTCCCAAAGGGCCGGTGAACGGCGACGGGTAGCCACCGAGATGCCGTTCCCCTCCGCCCTCACCGTGCTCTCCGCCCCCGAAGCCTACCCCGATCTGCACGTAGAGGCCGACGTTGAGCGTTCTTATCGCACCGGCCAAAGTCAAACCCTCTCTGCGCTGCTTGGCTACGTGGGACTGATGGACGAGGGCACCTACGAGGGGCGCAAACAGGAGGGCTATCGCGTCAACGACCGCATCGGGCAGACGGGACTGGAGGCTGGTTATGAGGGTCTGCTGCGGGGCTTCCCGGGCGAACGGCGCGTGGAGGTGAACGTGTCCGGGGAGGAGGCGCATGTGCTCTCGGTGCGAGACGCCCAAGACGGCGCCAATCTGCAACTCAACATTGATGCCGCGCTCCAACAGTTCATCGAAGAGCGTCTGGGGGTGATCGAAGACCGTTTGGGCACCCGTAATGCCTCGGTGGTGGTGCTTGATCCGCGGAATGGTGCCGTGCGAGCTCTTGTTTCTTACCCCGGGTTTGATGCCAACATTTTCAGCGGCACTATTGACCAAGACCGCTACCAAGCGTTGCTCGACGACCCCGCGCGCCCACTTTTCTCCCGCGCTCTCTCGGGTCAATTCCCGTCGGGATCTACCTTCAAGCCCATCGTGGCGGCGGCGGCGCTCGACCAAGGCATCATCAATGAGCACACGTCGGTTGTGAGCACCGGCGGGATTCGCATCGGCCAATTCTTTTTTCCCGATTGGAAGGCGGGCGGCCATGGAACGGTGGATGTGCGCGAGGCGATCGCCAACTCGGTCAATACCTTTTTCTATATGATTGGCGGGGGTTACCGCGACTTTGACGGCCTCGGACTGGAGCCCATGATGCAGGCGGCCGCGCGCTTTGGACTTGGGCAACCGTTGGGGATTGACCTTCCCAATGAGGCGAGCGGATTTTTGCCCAGTGCCGGCTGGAAGGAGCGAGTGAAAAACGAGCCGTGGTATATTGGCGATACCTATCATGTGGCCATTGGGCAGGGGGATATCTTGGTGACGCCCTTGCAGGTAGCGGCCTTCACGAGCGTCTTTGCCAACGGTGGGACGCTCTACCAGCCCCAGGTGGTGGACAGCTACGAGTCCCGGGGAAGAGTGGAGGACGTGGCGCCCAAGGTACTGGAGGAGCGTCCGGCCTCGGAGGCATCCGTCGAAATCGTTCGCCAAGGTCTTCGCCAAACGGTCACCAACGGATCGGCACGATCGCTCTCACGTCTGCCCTTTGAGGTTGCGGGCAAGACCGGCACGGCCCAGTGGCATAGCGAACGGCCGGCTCACGCCTGGTTCACGGGCTTTGCCCCGTATCAAAACCCGGAACTTGTTGTGACGGTATTGATCGAAGAGGGCGAGGAGGGGTCTACGGTTGCCGTTCCGCTCGCGTATGATATCTTTGAGTGGTGGTTTCAACATGATGAATGATTATGAGTGATGCGCATTACATGAGTCAGAGCAAACTGGATGAGCTTAGGGCCGAGCTGCAGGAGCGCAAGACGGCGGTTCGTAAAGACGTGGCGGCCTCCTTGGAATACGCCAAGTCGTTGGGCGATCTCTCGGAAAACTTTGAGTATCACGACGCCAAGGACAAGCAATCGGACAACGAGAAGCGAATCATTGAGCTTGAGGGACTGATCGAGAACTCGGTGGTGATCGAGCAACAGTCGGGCAAGGGTGCGGTGGGCTTGGGCGTGACGTTTGCAGCCGAGCGCGGGGGTGTAGAGACCGAGTTTCAGATTGTCGGTAGCAACGAGGCCAATCCGCTCGAAAAAAAAATCAGCAACGAATCACCCATGGGACAGGCCTTCATGGGCGCCAAGGTGGGGGAGGAGGTGGTGGTTCAAACGCCCTCGGGGGATGTTACCTACCGCGTGGTCTCCATCAACTAGAACATAGCCAAGGATAATTACTGAGATAGGTTCTTGTATGATCGCCGAGGAACTAGAGCGACGAACTCGACTTGCACGCCTCGTGGATGCCGGGCGGGACCCCTACCCGGCGCGTGTGCACAAGACGCACTCCGTCGCCGCCTTCAAAGCGGCGTTTGAGTCCCTGGGCAGCGCCACGGTGAGCGTGGTGGGGCGGGTGCGCGCCATTCGCCGCCATGGCGGGCTCTGTTTTGTGCGGGTTGAGGACGGCAGTGGGGAAGGGCAACTGATGGTGCGCAAGGATGCGCTGGAGGAAGGCGCCTACACTTTTTTGTTTGAGACGCTTGACCTGGGGGATTTTGTTGAGGCGACCGGTACGCCTGCGCTTACCAAGACCGGTGAGCAATCGCTCGTACCATCCACTGTGCGCATCATCGCCAAGGCCATATTGCCCCTGCCCGAGAAGTGGCATGGACTCTCGGACACAGAGAAGCGCTTCCGCGAACGGGAGCTCGACCTTATCGCCAACGCGTCGGTGCGCGAGACCTTTCGCTCTCGCGCGGCGATTGTGACCGCTATTCGATCGTTCTTCGATGGGCACGGATTCTTGGAGGTGGATACGCCTATTCTCCAGCACATCGCCTCTGGCGCCAATGCGCGACCGTTTGTAACCCATCATGAGGCCTTGGACGAGGATTTGTACCTGCGCATCGCTCCCGAACTGTTTCTCAAGCGCTTGGTAGTCGGCGGGTTTGAGCGGGTGTATGAGATCGCGCGCTGCTTCCGCAACGAAGGCATTGATTTTTCCCACAACCCCGAGTTCTCCCAGGTGGAGGCCTATGCGGCCTACATGGAGTATGAGGAGTTAATGGAGCTCATGGAGGAACTCTTGCGCCACATGATCAACGCCCTTGGCAAGGACCCGGCACACATTGAGTTTCAAGGCGACGTACTCGACTTCTCTAAGCCGTTACCGCGTGTTTCCTATCGCGATTTAATTTTTGAGCATGCCGGCATTGACATTGATCAATTAGCTGACCCTGTTGACGCGCGTGCCGTGGCACAGGAGCATCATGTAGATGTGAGTGAGACCGACGGATTAGCGACCACGATTGACCAGATTTTCAAGAAGCTTGTGCGGCCCAAGATCATTCAACCAATTTTTGTGACCGATTACCCGGCCTTCATTACCCCGCTTGCCAAGCGCAAGCCCGAAAATCCCGAGCGCATCGAAATGTTCCAACTTGTCGTGGGTCGTGGATTGGAGGTCATGAAGGCGTTCACCGAGCTCAACGATCCGGTAGATCAGGAGGCGCGGATGAACGAGCAGGAGGAGGCGCGCGTGGCGGGAGATGATGAGGCACAACGTCGCGACAACGAGTTTCTGACCGCCATGAAGCATGGCATGCCGCCCATGGCGGGTGTGGGCATGGGCATTGAGCGCATCACGCAGGTACTCACCGATTCCCACAACATCAAGGAAGTGATTCTTTTTCCCACGCTCCGATCCGCCCCTGGGGATGAATCCGCTTGACAGCATCACGGGAACGCGGTTTAGTGATCTTCGTTCATAGCATGAGAGACAAAAAGGTATGAAACGTGTCATGGTGTTTGGGACTTTTGATCTTGTTCACGACGGGCACCGCCACTTGCTGCGCGAGGCGGCCTTGGTGGGGGAGGAGGTGATTGTGGTGGTGGCCAGAGACGAGCATGTGCTGGAGCTTAAGGGCAAGCTACCGGAAAATGTATTGCAGGATCGTATAGAGGCCATCTCTTGCGAATCAGAGGTGTCGGAGGTTGTATCGGGCGATGAGGAGCTGGGCACCTATGGGGTCATTGAGGCCTACCGTCCCGATGTCATTTTGCTGGGTTACGATCAAGATGAGCTGCACGGGAGCTTGCTGACGTGGATGGAAGAGCGGCATGTGTCGGGCGTTTCCCTGTCACATGCGTCCGCCTACGAGCCGGAGTTGTTCAATACCACCATCTTGGCCGAGCAAATGGAGGAGGAAGGATTGAGCTTGGTATGATTGATTTGAAATACATTCAAGAGCATCCCGAGGCCGTGGAGCGCAATGCCCTGCGCCGAGGGAAGACATGCCCACCCGTGGCCGATGTGCTTGTGCAGATCAAGGAGCGCTTGAGTGCCATTCAGACATTGGATGGGCTGCGCGCGGAGTCCAAGGCCAATGCGGCAAAGGTGCAGGGAGCCGGTGCGGGTGATCGCGAGGCAATGGTGGTCGCAGGCAAAGAACTCAAGGGGTGGATCAAGAAGCAGGAGGAGCGCTTGGCCTCGGTGGAGCAGTCCTTGGAAGCTCTCGTGCGACAGTACCCAAACATCCTCCGCGACGACGTTCCCGATGGTCACAGTGAAGCGGAGAATGAGTTGGTGCGCACCTGGGGTGAGATTCCTCTGTTTGATTTTGAGGTGAAGGATCACTTGGCGCTCGGAGAGGCGCTGGGGATTATTGACATGGAACGTGCCTCCAAGGTGGCGGGCTCACGATTTACCTACTTATTGGGCGATGGGGTCCGCTTGGAGTTTGCACTCATCAACTACGCGCTTGGAGTGTTGATGGCGCGCGGATTCACTCCTGTTATTCCTCCTCATATTATTTCGACCCAAGCCATGGGTGCCATGGGGTTCCTTGAGCACGGTGGGGAAGAGGAGATCTACCACCTCAAACATGACGACGCGGTACTGATTGGCACCTCCGAGCAAGCTCTCGGGCCCATGCACATGCAGGAGTTGTTTGAAGCTGAGGCGCTCCCAAAGCGTTATGCAGGATTTTCACCCTGCTATCGGCGTGAAGCCGGAAGCTACGGCAAGGATGTGCGCGGCATTTTGCGCGTACATCAGTTTGACAAGATTGAGATGTTCTCGTTTGTGTCACCGGAGGACTCCGACAAGGAACATGAGAGGTTGCTTGCTGTGCAAGAGGAGCTCGTGCAAGGGCTTGGGCTGCCGTACCGGGTGATAAAACTGTGCGCGGGTGATACGGGCGTGTCTTCGGGGCGCACTTATGACATTGAGACGTGGATGCCGTCGCAGCGAACCTACCGCGAAACCCACTCCACCTCCAACACCACCGATTTTCAAACGCGACGACTCGGAGTGCGCGTACGATGTGACGGTAAGACCGAGCTTGCTCATGCCCTGAACGGAACGGCCTTTGCTATCGGTCGTACACTGATTGCGATTCTCGAAAACGGTCAACAGGCCGATGGGTCGGTTGCCATTCCGAAGATCCTGCAACCGGCAATGAACGGACAAGAGCGGCTTATCCCGTGCTAATATGGCATGGATACGGCGTGGCTTGGGCGCCCCACGTCGCTTGAACCCGTACTTTCAAGCGCAGCAACGACGACGTGTTACACGCGTGGCAGCTATCCGCATCGTCGTTGTGGTGATCTTCTGTGCAGGGCTATTTTGGGCACTGCTGTACAGTTCGTTGATGCGCATCAAGGTGGTCGAGGTTTCGGGTGCGTCGGCGGAAACCACCCCTTCCATGACTGCGAACCTGGAGCAATTGCTCGATGGCTATCATTGGCTCGTTCTTCCAAAAAATCACCGATGGTTCTTCGGACACGGTCGCATAGAGCGTCAACTCCTTGAGGCCTTTCCCCTTAATGCCATCGCCATCAATCAATCCGGCGGTTTCCTGCGGGTCACGGTGGAAGAAAAAACACGAACGTTCTACCTGGTGCAAAACGACCGCATGTACGCCCTTGACCGCATGGGGTTTGTTCTGCAAGAGCTGGAGGACGTGGAGCGCGCTCGCGTCATGGTGGAAAGCGAGCGGGGAGCGAGCTTCCCGATCCTCTACGACGAGCGGGGTGGGGGAGCACAGGAGATTCCGCCTGCGTGGCTCGAGTCGCTCGTGCTCATGTTTGATGCCATCTCGGCACGCACCATGCTCACGCCGCGCACCCTCACCTTGTCCAACGAGCAGGGGAGGGTGGATGTTACCACTGACGCGGGCGTGATGCTGTACCTAACGCTTCAACGCTCGGTGGATCAACAGCTTTCAAAACTGGAGGCGCTGCTGGAGCAAGACGCCGTTGATCTCTCGGCGCTAACCTACATTGATCTTCGATTCACTCACCGGGTCTTCTACCATTAACGCCTGTATGACAACCAAGAACATGTTGAGCGTTTTGGGAGCGTGCATTATTGTGATTATACTCGTTGCCTGGCTGCGCCCGCCCCAAGAACAGAATGAGAATGGCCGATCCGATTATCTCGGCGACCATATCACGGAGATCACGGGAGAAACTCTTCCACGGGCCGTGAGGGAGGCGCGTGCGCGTGGAAAACAACGCGTCAAAGTGACCGACCCCACGGGCAACGTGATCGTGGCTGACATCACCCAACCGACTTTCACCACGTTTTGGATTTCCGATACGGGAGAGACGGACGCCATCGAGCGACTGAGGGCCGCTGCCGTTCCTGTAGAGCGTTTTCACAGCATCGTGAAGGAAGGTGACGGTTCACTTACCTTTGCCATGAATGAGGTGGACAATGGTGAAATCGCCGGCATCATGTACGAGGTGTCGGTGCGGGTTTTCAACATTGGAACTACTCAGGACTGGACGATTGATATAGAATGAGGGGAGCGCCATCACTCATACATAAAAACACATATGAAAGGTGCGTGTGTCAATGCCTCTCCGTTGGAGAAGGTTGCGTGGCTCCTGATCGTGATCGGAGCCGTTAACTGGGGTCTGGTCGGTATTATCGACTGGAACCTCGTCCACTGGATTTTCGCGTTTAGCGAGGCGGTGGAGCGTATTGTGTACATCTTGGTCGGCATCTCCGGCCTGTACGCGATCTTCGTCGGTTGTCAAAAAAAATAGGCAAGGAGAAGGTACCGCACAGAAAACCCTCCATCCGCGGATGGAGGGTTTGTTTTTGGCACATAACGACGGCTCATGCGGCGACAGGGGTCGAGCGGAGCGGATTGGACGTCAAGAACAGGATATACAGGAGGAGTGACTGTACGACACGGTTGCAGACGTGTTGTACAGTCACGACCATCTTTTCCGACACATGTTTTGCATCAAACTTGCATATGTGTCGGAAAAGATATATTGGGCGACGCCACTAATCACCTTACTCATCCACCAGGTAGAGGAACGCATCCACGGGGATGCCATCTTCCCTCACCTCAAAGTGGAGGTGGGGACCTGTAGAGAATCCCGCCCCGGGGGTTCCGGGCATTCCTCCGGACAATCCAATGGGCTCTCCTCGTTGTACAAATTGATCCGCAACAACATCGAGTCGTGACATGTGCGCATACAGGGTGGCCACGCCGTTGCCATGCACAATCATCACATGGTTGCCGTAGCCGCGAGCGGTTTTTGCCCAAGCCACATACCCTGCCGCAGCCGCTCGAACGGTACTCCCCTGCGGCACGGCCATGTCAGTTCCCGAGTGCTCAAACAGCCGTCGAAATGGATATGTTGGGTCATGGAAGAGAGCCGTGATCACGGGATCAACTACGGGCCATGAAAGCACGGTAGGCCCCAAGAGCTCCTGGGCTTCTTCCCCACCCTCGGCAATCTTCTTGTTGATTTCCTCCTGAAGCCGGAACACTTCCGCCTGAATTGCTTGTCGTTCTTCGCGAAGTTCGCGCACAAGCGCACGAAACTGATCCTCTGATTGCGATGAGCTCGAAAGCAGCACGTCCTTGGCTCGCCGCTCTGACTCCAACTGTCGCCGCGTCTTTTCCAAGCCCTCCCGCAAATGAACAAGCCGATCCTTCTGCTCCCCTTGTTGTCCTTGCTGGGCCTCCAATTGCGCCTGCAGCGCTTTTACCTGCTCAAGTTGCGCGGCCAGGTCGCCCTGAATGGTCTCCAGGTACTGAATCTGATCAAAAAACTCTGAGAAGGATCGGTTGGCGAGCAGGATTTCCAACGGTCCCGTCTCGTCGTAGGCGTAGAGTTCCCGCAGCACGGAGGCAATGAACTCCTTTCCCTGGGCAACCTTCTGCTCGTTGCGGACAATCTCTGCGCGTGTACGCTCCATCTCCAATTCCACCTTGTCCACACCGATCTCCGCCTGCTCAATGTCGAGCTCGGTCTTCTTGACACGATTTTCCAAAATCGAAATCTCATTTGCGAGCGTCTGCTGCTGCCCCTCAAACTGCGAAATGCGCTGCTCGTACTGCTTGATCTTGCTCTTGACTCCTTCCATCTCTGCCTCCTTACGCTCAATGTCACCCGAGAGTTCGTCTACGGACTTGGCCTGTGCGCCAAACCCCATCCAA
>CAZWSS010000026.1:0-9980 GCA_964636795.1 uncultured Gammaproteobacteria bacterium | reverse complement strand
CCCTCCGTCCGGCGTGGACAGGTCGCTTGTCCCTCGTAGCTCGAAGAGCGAAGTGGGACGACCTGTCCCTACATGAGCCGACGTCCCCGTGTCTCCTCTTTCACACGCATCCACCAGCATCAACTCAAGCGCGAGCGACGGGATCGTGAACTCGCGCCGCTCCTCGATCGCTGTCAATACAAGATCAAGGAGTGCTCGCAAGCGAGCCACGGATGCCCCGCTGACAATCAGGTCAATCTCTTTCATCTGCTCCAACGGATAGGCGCCCGTCAAGACTCGATCACCTACTCGCGCCAACAAAATTGATCGCAACAATGCCAGCAATGCATCCAATGTTGTCTTCATGTCTACGCCGCGATCCGTTATGGTCTGCACCGTGCGCAATCCGGCAGCCGCATCACCTTGCACCATCGCCGCAAGCAGCGACAATACATGTATCATGTCCACCATCGGCATCACCGTTTGCGCCACCTCAAGCGTCACTTGCTTCTCACCCAAGGTAAGCACCTGTCCGAGCAGTGTCTCCGCGTCACGCGCGCAGCCCTCTGATCGCCGCGCAATCTCCTCCAACACGGCTACATCCACTTTGACCCTCTCCGCCTTGGCGATCATTTTCAACCGCTCGATGATCTGTTCAGCGGGGATGGTTGTAAAATCGTAGCGCTCGCACCGGCTGACAATGGTCTCCGGTACCTTGTGCAGCTCCGTCGTCGCCAAAATAAACAGCACGTAGGCCGGCGGCTCCTCCAGAGTCTTCAATAATGCGTTGAAGGCGCCCTTGGAGAGCATGTGTACCTCGTCAACGATAAAGATTTTCTTTTTGAGTACGGCAGGTGCAAAGCGCACGTTCTCGATGATGTTCTCGCGCACGTTGTCCACGCCGGTGTGAGACGCCGCATCTATCTCCACCACGTCCATAGCCGATCCCGACTGAATCGTCTTACACGCTACGCATGTCCCACATGCCTCAGCGCCGTTGCGATCTATGCAGTTGGCCGCCTTGGCAACCAACCGCGCCATGGTCGTCTTCCCTACTCCGCGTGGCCCGGAAAAGAGATACGCATGCGCCAACTGGTCGCGTTCAAGCTGATGTTGGAGGGGGCCCACCACATGCGCCTGCCCTGTAACGTCTGCAAACTTGGTCGGTCGGTAGGTTCGATAGATGCTCATAGCGGGGCAAGTGTACCAGAGCCAACGCCAATCCAAAAGAACGGGCCGCACACGGTCCGTTCCTACTTCTTGATGATGTTCTCTACCGCCGCCCAGGTGGCCTTTTGGTCCTTGGGAAGCAGTCCCACAATCTCATCCCCCGGCTCGCCCTTGAAGTACGTCACGCTCGCCGTGAGGATCCGATACGACACCCCATCGTCTCCCAGCATGGCATAGTTACCGTAATCATCCATCGCGAGTTTGCCCACAGAGCGTTGCCGCTCCACCGGCCCTATTTGCTTATAGATGAACGTGCCATCTTCTTTGATGATGAGCTTCATCACATCTCCCTCCACTAATTTCGACTTGGAGGCATAGTTGGGCGGCACGTTGTACTTGATGCCGTCGGTGCCCATCATGCGCTCGCCATCAAACACCCCTTCCACCACGCGTCCGTCACCCTCCTCCGCGCGCGGGGCTCCATCGGTTCGAAACGCCCACGCATCCACGCCATGCCCCTCTCCGCGCTCCAACAAATCCAACACGTTTTCTAACTGTTGTCGCATTTGCTTGAGGGCACGAACCGCCACCCGAACACGCTGGTCGGGTGCAGGCACTCCATCCGACTTGCCCGCACCTTCTTGCGGCTCCAAGTCGAACTGGTCGTCCTCCTCGTGAAATGTTGGAAGAAAAGGCATGTGTGTTTTTATTCCAAACCCCTCCGCGATTACCGGGAGGGGTCATCCCCCTTTGACATAAGTATATCACATCTTTTCGCGTGCAAGAGTTCTATGTGGATGATTTCACCGGCGGCAGCGGTGATCGTGTGCTTGCCGCGCCATATTGTGAGCGCTGCGCAATGTCCGCTTCCACGTCCGCGCGTCGCCGGCCGTAGCTGACGCGCGAGAGCTGCCGCAGTTTGGAGGCCAGCACGGGGTTCGATCGGTCGTTGGGCAGCCCCTTCATGGTGAAGGGCGCCACTTGGGTATTGTCCACGATCATCTTCACATACCACGTGAACGTATCAGAGTTGATGAGGTCGTTGGCATTGAACGTGGGCGCGAACACCTTCTCAAATGTTTCCGTGTCCTCGGGGCCAATGCGGCTCACAAACATGGAGCCCACGTTGCCCAAAATCGCGTCACGAATCGTCGTATCCCCCTTTTCCACCACCTGGCTCATGTACTGATGCGCCAGGACGAGATTCAACCGATACTTGCGCGCCTCGGAGAGGATGGTGGCAATGGATGGCGTAATAAAGTTTTGGAACTCGTCAATGTAGAGATAGAAGTCACGGCGCTCGGACTCGGGCATGTCGGCGCGCGCTAGAGCGGCCATCTGCAGCTTGGAGACCACGATCAATCCCAGCAGCTGGGAATTAACTTCCCCGGTTTTGCCCTTGGAGAGATCTAGAAACAGAATCTTTTGCTTATCCATTATTTCACGTACAGAAAACCCGGAGCGCGACTGCCCGATGATGTTGCGCATCATCTCATCTTCCACGAAGCGTCCGACCTTGGAAATGAGGTAGCCAAGCGTCTCGGATTTGTGAAAGTCGGAGGTTTTGGCCACTTCCTTTTCCCAGTATGCGCGCACCACCGGGTCGGTGACCTTCTCCACCCACATTTTGGCAAATGCTTCGTCGGAGAACATGCGCGGGATCTCGGCGATGGTGCCCGGGTGGTCAATGTCGGCCATGAGAGTCAACATGACGTTTCGCATGTGGTGCTCAAACATGGGGCCGATCATGTCTGGCGGGAAGAGCTTGTAGAAAATGGAGATCATCTCTTGCACCACCAGGTCGCGCAGTGCCACCGAGGGCGACTCGAGCATGTTCAAGCCAACGGGCATGTCGCGGTCGTAGGGCGAAAAAACCACCACATCCTCCACGCGCTCGGGGGGAATTTGACCAAGCAACATCTCGATCAAATCCCCGTGCGGATCCACCACGCACACGCCATGCCCCGCCTTGATGTCTTGCAGCGCGAGGTTGCCAATGAGTGTGGTTTTTCCGGAGCCGGATTTGCCGATCAAGTACATGTGCCGTTGGCGATCAGTGGGTTTGATGTGGATGGGCACCTTGCGCCCACGATATTCATTCATGCCAAGCAGCAGCCCCTCCTTTGGCGTGTTCGCAGGCGCAGCGTTCTTGCGCGCGCCCAACCAGTCCACGTTTGCCATGTCGGTGCCCGGCAACGGCGGGTGCCACATGCTCGCCAACTCCTCGGTGTTCAAAACAAAACCGTGGCGCTCCACGTAGTTGCGGTAAATGAAGTCATGGGTGATGCCCTTTGCGTTGCGCGGCATCTCCTTTTGGAAACTATTGCCGTATTGGTAGATGTTGTACTGGGAAAAACTGTTCAAGATATTGTTGAGCGTGGCCTGTGCCGCCGGGACGGTTTCGGCCGAGGTCAAGATACGAATGTTCACGTCCAGCCCCGCGCGCGAGGCCTTGTCTTCAATCCCGCGGATCATCTCCTCCTCGCGTTGGCTCAAGCGCCTCTGCGGCTCTTGACCGCCGAGGTCCTTGGACGAATTCTTGCTCATCACCAAGTCATCAAACCTCGATCCACGCTTGGAACTTTTGGACTTCTTGCCGCGCAGCGCCTCTTCCACCGTGGCACCTTCTTGCATCCGCTCCACCACCTTGTGTCCGCGATCCCGCCACTTTGCCCGCGCCGATCGCGTCACAATTTGAATCGCCGCGCCCTCCTGCTCGGGCACCTTGGCCAAGGCGTTGAGGAGCGCAAACAACGGATCGGATTCCAGCTGCTTGTAGGTCTTGATTGGAAACAGCGCCGGCCGCTTGAGCGTCACATAGCTCCCCAGCACCACGCCGGTGGGCGAGAACATATTGTAGTCCTCCGCCTCCTCAATCTCCGCGTCGGAAAATTGCGCGTGTAATTGCTGCGTCAAAAGCTCCTTGAGGCCGAGCGGTACGGCCACATAGAAAAAGATGACGCCCCGATGTGCCACCATCTCAAAGGCCGCGTGATCGGTGCGTCCGTGCAGCCACGCTTTGAATCCCTTCTGCGCCGGCAATCCTCCGATCGCTGCAAAGAACGTCTCTACCACACCAATATCCTCCTGTACCGCTTTGAGCTCGCTCGCTTCTTCCTTTTCCTTGGCCACAAATCGCGGCACGCGCACGCGCAGCACACGCATGTGCAAATTGCCGCCGGCCTTACGATGCGCACGCAGATGAAACCAACGCCCCATCAAGAGCACGGTCACGAGAACGACCACTCCGACCACCACAAGCACAGCCGCCAGCACCGGCCCCCCCAACGGACTCGCCTCCACTGGCACGCCCGCATCAAACGTCACTTGTCCAAAAGCGATCATGCGCCAAGGTCATGCTCGGACTCGGCGATACGTATCACCTGATCCGTTTTAATTTTTGACTGTTGCTCCAAGTAGTACGGGTTGACGCGCGGGATCATACCCAGCCATTCGCGTATGAGACGCAGCACCTTGTGCGCGGAGAGTTTGGCCTCATGGATCCACAACTGGATGATGTGCGCCACTTCCTCGCCCTTCTTTTTGAACGCGGGCTTGAGCGAGGGCGGTAGGGTCTTGTACACGTCCGCAAGTCCGTCGGCGAGCGCGTCTTCGATGCGTTGAAGTTCCGGATCAATGTCGGGCGCGAGTGATGCCGTCACCGCCGGTACATGAACGGGAGCCTGTGCAGGTTGTTCTGCAGGAGACGATGCGGACTCCATGGCATGGTCCGTGTCCAAAACAAGTCGCTCGGAATTCGTTTCCGGGCTTGGCACCGATTCAAGCGGAGACAGCGGTGCGCGCTCAGGTGTTCGTGGTCGCTGTGCATCCATAATAGTGAAAGTATATCACGATAACCCCCTCTTGCTCCCTATTATCAGGGGGAGGATGCTCGAGAATTTTGGATCCCTCCCCTGCCAAGGGGAGGTGAGGAGGGGTTATCCGGTCTCCGTCAGTCGTGACCCAGCCGATGTATCTTCCACCGCAAACCCCGCCTTCTTTATTTCATCGCGCAGACGATCAGACGTCGCAAAGTCGCGCTCGACTCGAGCAGCCTCTCGGTCTTGCACCAGCTTTTGCACATGCTCGGGCACCATCAACGGCCGCGCAATGTAGTCCATCAGCCCAAGCCCCAACACGGCATCCCACTTTTTGAGCGATTGCGCCTTGGCCGAGGTTGGCTGTTTGGCATCGTTAACGAGCTCCCAGACGATCGCGAGTGCCTTGGGCGTATCGAGATCATGATTGATAGCCTCCAAAAATCGCGCATCATACTCCGCACACCCGATCGAAGGCATCTCCCACTCGCGCACGGTTTGTCGCAGCTTCGTCAACGCATTCGCCGCCGCCGCCAACGACTCCCAGGTAAAGTTGAGGTGGTTGCGGTAATGCGCCGTGAGGGTAAGGTATCGAAACGCCATCGGATCAAACCCGCGCTCCATCACGTTCTCCGTGGTGTAGACATTGCCGAGCGACTTGCTCATCTTGCCGCCATCCACCTGCAAAAACTCGTTGTGCATCCACACCCGCGCCTCGGTGGTTCCTTTACTCCCCTGCGCCTGCGCGATCTCGTTGGGATGGTGCACCATCTTGTGGTCGGTGCCGCCCGTGTGAATGTAGTAGAGCTCTCCCAACTCCTTCATACTCATGGCCGTGCACTCAATATGCCAACCGGGGAAACCCAAGCCCCAGGGCGACTCCCATTCCATTTGGCGCTTAGAAGATCCCTCGCGTTGCTCGGGATGAGCGTTCCGCGGAACGCTCAACTTCCAAAGCGCAAAGTCCGACGCATGGCGCTTCTCGCGGTTGATCTCCACCCGCGCGCCCTCCTCTTTCTCCTCAATGGCTTGGCCGGCGAGCGATCCGTAGTCCGCGAGCTTGGACGTGTCAAAGTAGACGCCATCCGATGTTGCGTACGTGTACCCGTTGGCTTCAAGTTCCTGGATGAGAGCGATCTGCTCGGCGATATGCCCCGTGGCGCGCGGCAGCACGTCGGGTCGGACAATGTGCAACCGATCCATGTCCAACAAAAACTCGTCTGTGTATTCACGGGCAATATCCCACGCACTCTTCCCTTCGCGCTTGGATCCGACTTCCATTTTATCCTCTCCTTGATCGGCGTCGTCGGTGAGGTGCCCCACGTCGGTGATGTTCATGACCCATTTGACGCGGTGGCCATTGTAGCGCAGCACGCGCACCAAGATGTCCGCAAAGAGGAATGCGCGGAAGTTGCCGATGTGTGACGTGCCGTAGACCGTCGGCCCGCAGGTGTAGACACCCACCAGGTCACGGCGCAGCGGTTCAAAATTCTCGAGCGATCGTGTCAGTGAGTTGTAAAGCAAAATTGGCATGCGCGCATGGTAGCAAAAACAAAACCGCGAGGCCATGCCCCGCGGCTGCTCTTATCGCCCCGGACGTCGAACGGGTCCACCTTGTTCAATATGCGATGGTTAATGACCAATATTCAATAACCAATTTCCATTGAAGGCGGCATCATTGAGAATTGGCTATTGCTCCTCTGCCCCGGTGTCCCAAAATAACGAAGTACCCCCACCAGCAGATGCGGTGGGGGCCGGGTGAGGAGGGGGTTGTCATGCCCCCGCCGCCAGCCGATGGGGGTACTCGGGCTGCCTCGCGTCCGTTCGGCTCTTTCGGACCTTATGGACTCCGGGGCAGCCACACATTTTATGCAAACTGTAGAGAACATACTCGATCCGGGCGTTCCTGTCAAGGGTCCCAAGATCGTCTCTGTCGCTTTTCGGCTAATCCTAGAAAAACTTAGGGCCAGCCAAGCGGCTAGCCCTGATGGAGTACAAAGGTCCTGAAGTCGAAGGTGGTGCGCCCGCGTTCATCTTGACGCTGTGCAAACACATCGCCCAGGGAGACAGTGACCCTCCTGGGACAGTGCCCGTTCTTGATGACGGGCAGAATGCGGAACCCAAGCGCGAGTGGAGCTCCCGGCTCGAGCCAGTCATCGCTTCCAGCCACATGGACGTGGACAGGAAGCTGGACTTCGTAGACCATCGGCCCCAGCGAAAGCAACCACCCACCATGGGTGAGCTGCTCCGCCATGCCCGAGATCCACAGCCCGTCAACCACCTGGTCGTACCCCTCCTCCAACTCCCGAGCGCGCGCCAACCACCGAGTGGGGTAGGCGCAAAACTCCCGCCACTCATCCGACGTGAGCCGTCGGTCTGCCGCCCCGCGCGGCACGTCCAGATAGTACATGCGCATTTTTTGCATGTGCGACCTCCGCGGATACCATGGCAGAAAATACAAAGGAGAGCAAGGCACGTAGCAATCAGCGCGGGCTAAAGCCCGCGGCTACCATCAAAGCCCAAGCTCCTCCAACAACTGCTTTTGCTTTTTGGAAAGCTTGCGCGGAGTCATCACGCGGATAGTAACAATGTGATCGCCCCGACGACGATCATCGCCGATGCCCTTGCCCTTGATGCGGATTTCCTCCCCCGACTGGGTGCCGGCAGGGACGTCGACACGTTCCGTGCCATCAATCGTCTCGATGTCAACGAGAGCGCCAAGCGCCGCCTGACTGAACCCAATGTCAACGATTGATTTGAGGTCGCGCCCGTCTCGCACAAAACGATGATCTTTTTTTATCAACAACCGCGCATACAAATCCCCGGGCACACCGCCATAGGCCGCTGCCTCGCCTTTGCCGCGCACGCGCACCATCTCGCCATCTTCCATGCCTGGTGGCAATGTGATCTTGATGGTTGACTCGCGCTTGACCGCTCCTGTCCCCTGACACGTCGCGCACTCTTTTTCCGGCACCTGCCCGCGCCCATGGCACGCATCGCAAGCCACCGTCCGTTG
This sequence comes from uncultured Gammaproteobacteria bacterium, assembly GCA_964636795.1. Classification (GTDB taxonomy): domain Bacteria; phylum Patescibacteriota; class Patescibacteriia; order UBA9934; family UBA11717; genus UBA11717. The sequence continues at coordinate 1,997 of CAZWSS010000026.1, read as the reverse complement.
CACGTTGCCAAACACCGTGCGTTGCATCATGCGCACGGCGCCTTGCCCACCACAAGTTTTGCACGACTTCACACTACCGTTCTTCGCACCCGTGCCTTTGCAGTCCACGCAGGCGTCAAGTTTACGCAGTGTCACTTCCCGCGCTACGCCACGCACCATTTCCTCAAAGGAAAGCTGGAGATCAATCTGAATGTCGTTGCCACGAGATGATCGTTGTGCACGACCACCCCCTCCTCCAAAAAACTCTCCCATGATGTCCCCCAAGTCCCCAAAGTTTGAAAAATCAAAACCAGCGCCGTGAAATCCGCCAAAGCCGCCGGCAAAAGGATTCCCCTGCGGACCCTGCCCGTCAAACGTCTGCCCAAACTGGTCATACTGCTGCCGCTTCTCGGGGTCACTTAAAATCTGGTAGGCCGCATTGACCTCCTTAAACTTCTGCTCATCTCCACCTTCCTTGTCCGGATGATGTTGATGAGCGTGTTTCCGAAAAGCCTTCTTAATCTCCTCCGGCGAAGCGTTCCGTTCCACTCCGAGAATTTTGTAGGGGTCTAGGGGCATGGATTAGAACTTTGTCCTTGCTATCTGTTTGAACTTTGCTCCTATTTCAGAGTGGTAAATGGGGCGATAGATACTCAGCACATCCATGAACATGGGCAGCCATGGAACCGTCATCTGCCATGTTTTCTGTTCCTCTCCATCCATGGTCTTCTCAAGTCGTGTCTGATGGAGGTTAAATTCGACAGTTTGCCCTCTCTGGACTGTGTCGTCGTAGTACTCTGCAAGTTTGTAGAGATCGGTGACAGCATCCAGTTCGTCGGAAGTAAGCGTACCAGCGAAAAGATGAATGTATCTTTTCCAGCCGTTAGACATGAGTGTTCTGTCATACTTCTTACCGGACCCATGCTTACGAAACTCATCGAATGTTGACTCTATCTGACGGATCTCTTGCAAAATAATTCTGGCTGCATCTCTACGGCGCAATATCTTTTCTCGAACGAAAATAAACCAAGCAACAGATGCTGCAATAAGTGTCGCTAAAGCAGCTACAAAACCACTATTGAGTAGTTGCCACATACCGTTCAGTCGCGTGGGGAGAACCCAATCTTTGCCGGCTCTTCGGCCTGTGAGATCCCGCCGAACTGCGCCTCATATCGCTTCAGGTTCTCCTGCATGGCACCAATCATGCGCTTGAAGTGTCCCGGAGAGATCACCACGCGGGCATTGAGCGTCCCAGTTGGAGGGAAGACGTTCATGAAGTCGAGGACAAACTCCTCTTTAGTGTGAATGATCTGCGCGATGTTTGCATAGACGCCCTGTAGGGTCTTGTCTTCGGCCTTGATCTGAATCTGTTGGTTAGGTTGTTGCATACATGATGTGTTATGTCTGGCAAAGATTGCTTCGTCGTCGGACTTCTTGCAATGACAACCTCCTACTCCTTCTTTTCCTCCCCCGGAACATCCTTCACGCTGTCCCCTCCCTCCTTTGCTGAAGCTTCGGAGGGCGAGCCGCCTTCAGGGGAGGAGGCCGCTTGCTGCGCTTGATACATGGCCGCGCCCACCTTCTGCGCCGCGGTGGCAAGCTCGTCGGCCGCTTTCTTGATGGCTTCCATGTCTTCGCCATCCTTCACCTTCTTCAATGCCTCGAGCTTCACTTCGACATCCTTCTTATCCTCTTCCTTGACCTTGTCCCCCGCCTCCTTGAGCATCTTCTCGGTGGTGTAGATCATGGTGTCCGCCAAATTCTTGGTCTCAATCTCCTCGCGCTTATTCTTATCTTCCGTGGCATGCACCTCCGCCTCGGTTTTCATGCGTTCAATTTCTTCTTTGGACAACCCCGTGGACGACGTAATGGTAATCTTCTGTTCCTTACTCGTCGCCTTGTCCTTGGCCGACACGTTCAAGATCCCGTTGGCGTCAATGTCAAACGTTACTTCCACTTGCGGTACGCCGCGAGGGGCCGTTGGGATTCCGTCGAGAATAAATCGCCCGAGTGACTTG
>CAZWSS010000025.1:0-10174 GCA_964636795.1 uncultured Gammaproteobacteria bacterium | reverse complement strand
GTGATCGTCCGAGACACGCAACTCGCCGTTCCATTCTCTTTCACAGCCGACAATTATCAGATTCTAGCACGCATTGTTTCTTTTGATCAGACGCGAAATCAGTTAATTCTCGACGACATCAGGCGCTCTGTGGCGACAGGACAGAAGACGCTTGTGCTCAGCGAGCGCAAGGAGCATCTTGAGGTACTCAACATGTATCTCAAAGGAAGTTGCGAAGCTATCCTGGTTACGGGTGACGATTCTGTCGTTTCGCGAAAAAGTAAATTCGCACAAATCGCGTCGGGACATTATCAGGTCATATTGGCGACGGATCAGCTCGTTGGTGAAGGAATAGATGTCCCCGATATCCAGGCCATCGTCTTGGCGTTTCCTCTCGCTTTTGAAGGTAAGCTCGCCCAGTACATCGGCCGCATTCGTGGAGCGCAAAAAACTGTTTACGATTACCATGACGCAAACACACCTTTTCTAGATCGTCAGTTCAAGAAGCGAAAGAAATTTTACCAGAAGACGGGATTTCGTATCATCGAGGAGTGACTCCGGATATCACAAAAGCGACTCAGAACTGAGCCGCTTTTGTTCAAAGGACAAGGCCCCATCGGTCGCCCCGTGGCCATAGGCCAAAGGGTTGCACGATAAGAAATTGTCCTGGCGGAGGGGGAGGGATTCGAACCCTCGATACCTTGCGGTATGCCACCTTTCCAAGATGGTGCACTAGGCCGCTATGCGACCCCTCCATGGGTCATGGCGTGGCGGACGATCGGGACTATACGTGAATCAAGTCGAAGAATCAATGCCTACAGGAAAAACGAGAGGCACTTGCAGGCACCGCCACCTTTGATGAACTCACTCATGGGGAGCGCGTGGACGGTGTAGCCGAGTGCTTCGAGAGCACGCGTGGTCTTGGGCGCATTTTCTGGCAGGACAACATCGCTTCCGAGCACCACTGCGTTGCAGGCAAAGTGCACGGCCTCTTCTTCGGGAACACTGATGAGTTCGAGTCGGTCGGCCAGGACACGACGTGACGGTGCGTCAATGGCGGAATCAAATACTAACGCGCGACCGTCCCCCAGAGGGCAAAAACAAGTATCGAGGTGATAGAAGCGCGGATCAACAAGTTCGATGGAGACGATGTCCATCGCGGCGTCCTTGGCCTGCAAAATCCGACCGATCACGGCATGCGCCTCAAGGCACGATCGAAACCCGTGCCCACAAAAGAGCGTCTTTTCCGCCCACAGCGTATCGCCATGGCCTTCAAAAAAATGTTTGCTCGGCACATCAACGATCGTATATCCATGCGATGCAAACCACGCGGTAAAATGTGGCCGCTCACCTTGGCGCTCGGGATAGCGGAAGTTGGAAGGAATGAACGTGTCGCCCCAGAGCACCCCTGCGTCAATGTAGACCATGTCGGGCAAGCCCGGTTGCGGAGTGAGTTGCTCGATCTTCGCCCCGAGGGTCTCAAACGTTTTCTTGAGTCCCTGCCACTGCGCGGTTTTTTCCCCCGTTGCCCCGTGATGCGTATTCATCCATGGGTTGATGGAGTAGGCAATATCAAAATAGTCAGGCGGACACATCAAGATTTGGCGTTGGGCCATCATGGAGCCACATGGTACCACATTGACGCTCACGCAGCGGCCGTGATATCACACTCGCAGAAAGGAGGGCGCATGCCCATTATCCGCGTGGAAAACTGGTTGAGTGATGGATGGAAGCACCAGGTAGCGCCCAAGATCCTTGCGGCCTGTCTGGCTGCCGAGGTGCCGGGAATCGATCGCGATGCTACCAAGATCACCGTGGTATTCGGAGGGGAGATGATTCTCCGGAACCACCGGAAGGTCGCGGTGATCGTGGAGGGGCTCTTCCGCCGCACCGACCGCAGCAAGAGGGTGCGCGACCGGCTCGCTCGGAGCATCGGCGACGCGGTGAAGGCAACCCTCCCAAGGGGATTCGTCGTGGAAGTGCTCGTAACGCGCTTCGACCCGAAAACCGATTCTTTCTACGAGGTCTAACGTGACCTCGATCCACCTCCGCCACCCATCTGGGCTTGGCGGAGAAATTGTTTTTAGCTTGCGAAAAAGGTCTTCGTTTCGTAAACTATCCCTACCTATGAACCCTACATCGATCGTCGCCGATGAGCTCGTATTCGAGAAAACGCTGTCGTGGAGACGCGTCATCAAGGCGCAAGTTAGGCGCGAAGGGAAAGCTTGGGATGAACATTGGAGCAAGGCGGGCTATCGCTCCCTCGGAGATTGGCGCGCGGCGTTGAGGATCAAGTACGGGTATGCACTGTTTCGACCCGAGGAGCTTGCGTGGAGACGATGTATTGTTCGCGATCCGGCTGTGACGGCGCAAAAGATCTACTCGGGACTCTACCAAGGGTGGGTCAAGTACCGCGATGATGGGCAACGACGCACATCGCCCTACATTGAACACCTGCAAAATGAGCGCTTCATGACGGTGCCCGACTTTGAAAATAGAATCGCGACGTTTGGTCAGCATCCCCGTGAGACCGTCATCGCCCTGCACTGCCCTGTCACCAACCGCTACGTGCTCATGGACGGCCACCACACCGTGGGCGCTTTCGCCAAAATCTACGCCACCGGCCGCACTACATCGGCTAAGTTGGAAATGCATGTGGCATCAATCCCCTCCTACATGAGCCCGTTGTTTGACGTGTGGTGCCGGGGCGGCATCCCGATTCTTCCGATTGAACCAGGGCATCTTGTCTAACCCCTCCTCACCTCCCCTTGTAAGGAGAGGGATACTGCGTTAAGAAAAAACGGGGCCATAGGCCCCGCTCTTTTTGAATCCGGTGGACGTTGCGTCCCACTACGCTCTGCGAGCTACGAGGGACAGGTGCAACGTCCCTCTACGCCTCGCTCCTAAATCTCCCCCTCCACGATGCTGCGCAACTGGTCAATGGGCACGGCGCCTGGAACAAGCTGTCCGTTGATGAATGTGCCCGGAGTCCCCGTCACACCAGCCGCAGCACCACCGTTTTGCTGGGCCGTAATCTTGCTGTTGTACTTGCCCGACGAGAGACAGGACTTGAACGACTCCACTGACAACCCCTGCTCGGCGGCCAAGCGCTCAAACGTTGCCTGCCCGAGCGTGGTTTGATTGGCGAAGAGCGCATCGGCCATGGTCCAAAATGAATCGTTGCCGCCCTGCTCCCCCGCACACTCGGCCGCCACCGCGGAGGGCGTGGCCTGCGGGTGGATGGAGGTCAATGGGAAGTGTCGGTAGACCCATGCAACATCATCCCCAAACTCGCTCACCAACTGCTGCATGCTGGGGTGATGGCTACTGCAGTAGGGGCACTGGAAGTCGGAATATTCGATCATCACCACCTTGGCCTTAGATAAGTCGCCACGCACCCAGTCGTCCTCGGTTGCTGCCGGCACCGCAGCCGCAGGCGCAGCGGCCGATGGCTGCAGGTTGTTTGCCGCCGCACTTGGTTTGATGACGTTTGCTCCAGCCAGCTCGTCGGCGGCTTTGGCTGCCCCCGGCACGCTGTTAATACCGCCCAAGAATACAAACACAATCGCCGAAACCGCGATGCCACACGCCAGACCAAACGTGAACATGGTCTGCGGTGGCCCTTCAAAAAATCCTTGTTTTGATTCCATACGTTTGATTAGATTGAGCGCATCTTACCATGTGCCCTGTTGGGCAACAAGAAAATCTTATACACACCCCACCCTCCGGCGACCATTAAGACGATGGCAACGTACTGGGCGGGGGTCAGACCCCAGAATCGCGCGTCGGCAACGCGATAAAAGTCCAGCCACAAGCGCACAGCGCCATACCACAAGGCAAACACCGTGAGGTAGGCACCCACGGGGAGTTTATGACGTGACATCAACCAAAATACGATCGCCATCAAAAATCCGTTGATGGAAAGGAGGAGACCGTGGTCGAGACGCGAGATGCCATCGGGGTACTGCACCGCGAGGAAAAAGTCCGAGGCCGTGCCGGGATGATCGTGGATGAGGAAGCAGCCGATGCGCCCGATGCCCAGGCCGATCGGCAACCCGAAGATGGTCGCGTCCGCGTACCGCCACACATCTCCTTGGCGATGACGCAGATACCAGAAGGCCGTGATCAATGCGGCAATGAAGCCGCCCATGATGGAGAAGCCGCCGTGCCAAATGCGGAGGAACTCCACAGTGTCATTCATGGTAGTGCCCCAGTCGTAGAAAAAGGAGTGCCCGATGCGCGCGCCCACAAAGGCGGCGATGACTGTCCAGACGCCGAGATCGTAGACGAGCTTCTCGTCGAGCCCAAGTTTCCGCGCCCGCTTCCCCGCCACCCATAGCCCCACAGCGATTCCCAACGCCACCATGGTGCCCCAGGACTGGATGGGGAGAGGACCGAGAGAAAAAGTTGAGAGGGAGAGGTACGGAAGCATATAAAAACAACGACAAAAATAATTCAAAGTCAATTGAAAACGCAAATGGACATTGCTGTTTGCCTTTTACTTTTATTTGTCATTGTCGTTGTTTTTTACTTGCCGCTTGTCTCATACCACCACCCAGCACCCAGCACCGTGGTATCCGCGCCGCGCGCGCCCATCATCTGGAGACCGACGGGCAGGCCATCAACCATGCCGCAAGGAATTGATAGCGCCGGTAGGCCGGCAAGGTTGGCCACCACGGTGTAGATATCAGCCAAGTACATGGTGAGTGGGTCGTTGAACTTCTCCCCAATCGGCCACGCGATTGTGGGGCTCGTGGGCCCCATGATGACGTCCACCGACTCAAACGCTCGCGCCAGATGCGCCGCCATCTCGGAGCGCAGCGCCATCGCTCGCTTGTAGTACGCGTCCACATAGCCCGCCGAGAGCACATAGTTGCCAATGAGGATGCGTCGCTTGACCTCCGTGCCGAGCTGCTCGGTGCGCGTGGCGCGAATTTGATCCATGATCGAGTCGCCGTCAACAGGCGTGCCATACTGCAGGCCATCGAATCGGTTCAGGTTGCTCGCCACCTCCGCTGGCATGACGATGTAATAGATCGGGAGCGCGGACTCCAACAGCGGGAGATCAAGAGGTACTTCGATGGCGCCGTGATCCACAAAAGTCTTGATGGCGGCGCGTACCGAGGCGGCAAGCGCCGGATCGAGCGCATCATCAAAGAATTGCCTGGGCACTCCTATCTTCAACCCTTTTACCGAACCGCCAAACTCGGGGAACGATGCCTCGACCAAACGGGTCGTCATATCTTTTGGATCGGGACCGGCGATGACACGCATCATTTCTGCGATGTCGCCGACGGATGTTGCCAATGGGCCGATTTGATCCAGCCCAGAGGCCATGGCGATCAACCCCGAGCGCGACACGGATCCATAGGTAGGTTTGAAACCGACGATGCCGCACAGCGATGCCGGTTGCCGAATCGAGCCGCCCGTATCGCTTCCAAGCGCCGCCGGCACAAATCCCGCCGCCACCGCCGCCGCCGACCCCCCCGAGGACCCTCCCGGCACACGCGTGGGGTCAACAGGATTCTTGGTGACGCCAAAAGCGCTCGTCTCGGTAGACGATCCACAGGCAAACTCATCCATGTTGCAACGACCAATAATGATGGCGCCAGCTCTCTCAAGACGCTCCACCACGGTCGCCGTGTAGCTTGCCGTGTATGACTCTAGGATATGCGATCCCGCGCTCGCGGTCTTGCCTTGCATCAAAATATTGTCCTTGATGGCTACCGGCACGCCCGCCAACGGTCCGAGCGGCTTGCCCGCTTTGCGATCGGCGTCAATCGCATCGGCTCGCATTCGCGCCTCGCCGGCGTACACTTCCAAGAACGCACCAATGTTCACATCGTGCTCGTTGATGCGGTCAAGATAGCCATCGAGCGCTTGCCGCGCCGTGAGGGGTCCCTCTTCAAAATGGTGTCGCAGCTCTCGGATCGTCATAGGTCTTTGCTGCCAAAAACGTCTTGCACTTCCAAGAGGCCGTCTTTCGACGTCGCCGGGAATGCCTTGCGAACGGCATCAATCTCCTTCCCTGGCGGCATCTGCACTTCGTCAGCTCGGAGATCGATCACGAATTCAGCGGCCTCCTCCCCTGCCCGAGGGGAGGTGGGCGGCGCTATAGCGCCGGACGGAGGGGTGGGAGCATTCTCGACGGGCAACCGGCTCACATACCCCAAAATCGACTCCATATCGCCCATCAGCCCCACGCGCTCACCTTCATCCACCGTGATCGCCGAGAGCTCCAACAACACATCAAATTCCTTGTCCGTCATACGCGCCCAAGCATAACCAGAAACTCCCATTCGTTCAACAGGCGCACACCGAGCTGCTGTGCGTTTTTGAGTTTCGATCCGGGGTCGGCGCCCCCCCCCACAAAGCCGGTCTTAGCACTCACCGAGCCCGCCACGCGCCCCCCCTGCGCAAGGATGGCCTTCTTGGCCTCGTCGCGTGAAAGAGAATCAAGGGTACCCGTGAGCACAAAGTTCTTGCCCTCCAAGGTATTGCCGCCGGCACGCACAAACTTCGTCACCCGCCCACCCTGTTTGAGAAACGCGGCAATCTGGATTTGATTTTGGTGGTCGCCAAAAAATCCCATGAGCGCTCCAACCATCACTTCTCCCACCCCTTCCACTGCCAAAAGATCGTCCTTCGACGCCTCCATGAGCGCCTCGAGCGTCCCAAAGTGACTGGCAAGATCACGCGCCGTCTCCGATCCCACATGCTGGATGCCAAGCGCCGTGACAAACTTCTCCAGCTCGATGGTCTCATGGCGTTGGATCTCATCAAACAGTTTCCGGGCACTGACCTCCGCAAAGCCCTCTAATGAGAGGAAGTCGTCCTTGGTAAGCGTGTAGAGATCCCAGACGTGCGCGATCAGACCACCGTCGAGCAACTGCTCCACGGTCTTGGGGCCGAGCCCGTCAATGTCGATCCCATCCTTCCCCACTGCGTAGCTGATAGCGCGCAGGCGACGGTCGAACGACTGCACGTCGCTGCAGTAGAGCGCCACCTCGCCCTCCTTACGATACACCGGCGCGCCGTCAATCTCCTTTGGCGGCTGGATGCGCTTCTCCTTCCCCGTGCGCAGATCAGGGAGAACTTGCACCACCTTGGGGATGATGTCGCCGGCTTTTTTGACAATCACCGTGTCACCGATGCGCGCGCCAAGGCGATCAATCTCGTCCATATTATGAAGGGTCGCGTGTTGCACCGTGGTCCCTCCCACCCATACCGGCGTGAGCTCGGCAACCGGAGTCACCACCCCCGTGCGGCCGATGGTCCACGACACGCCCACCAATCGGGTGGTCACTTCCTCCGCAGGAAACTTCCACGCCACCAACCCGCGTGGCGTCTTGCCGATTACGCCCAGTCGATCAGAAAGCGCGTTGTCGTTCACGCGGACTACAGTGCCATCCACCCAAAACGGGAGCTTACTGCGTCGTGCTTGTGTGCGCTTCCAAAATGACTCCACTTCCCTTGGAGAGCGCGCCACCATATCCTCGCGGCTCACTACAAATCCGAGCGCCTTCAATATCTCCATATCCTGCACATGCGTGGCCTGCCCCAGATCGGTCACCAGATCCCAGGCGATGAATGCAAGCGGTCGTTCGGCCGCCATCTTTGGATTGATCTGTCGAATGCTGCCCGCGGCCACATTGCGTGGATTGGCAAAGGTCTTCTCCCCCGCCTTCTCCCGTGCGCGGTTCATGGCCTCAAACGCTTTTACCGGCATGTACACTTCGCCGCGCACTTCGATCTTGTGGGGCACCGATTTCAAAAACGGCAGTACTTTGCGCTCGGCCACGGTCGGTTCTCGCAACCGTAGCGGCACCGACTCGATCGTACGCACCGTATGGGTCACGTCCTCTCCCACCTTGCCGTCCCCGCGCGTGGCGGCCATGGTCAACACCCTACCGGTGTAGGTCAACGACACGGCAAGACCATCGAGCTTGACCATGCAGTAAACCTCAAGCTTCTCCTGACGAGCGCGCACGGCCAGCTTGCGATACCAGTCGTTGAACTCGTCGGGCGTAAAGACATCTTCCATGGAGAGCATCGGTCGCTCGTGGGGCACTTTTTGAAACGCCTCGGCGGCTTCCCCTCCCACACGCTGCGTGGGTGAATCATTCGTAACCAATTCCGGGAACTGTTGCTCCAATAAAAAAAGCTCGTGCTTGAGGGCATCCAGCACCGTGTCGGAAATCTCCTGCCGGTCGAGGACATGGTAGAGGTAGCGGTGATGATTGACCTCGTGACGCAGGGCCTCGATACGCTTTGCCGCTTGCGCCTTGGTCATAGCAGCCACGAGAGGATCGGTCGGCCCCAAACCAGCATCACCAAGCTGGCGATGGCGAGGAACGTCCCAAACGGCACGCGGTCGTGGAGCGATACACGCCCAGCCACCAGGAGAACCGTGCCAACGACGGCGCCGAACACATACGCCAAGAGCACCGCCACGATCCCAGGGATGAATCCGAGCATGGCGCCCATCACTAACCCCATCCGAACATCGCCCGAACCCAGCAACCGCCCACCCGAGAGCACATGCTGCAACAAAAAGAAGACCACCAAGGTCGCCATCGCCAGCACAAGTTCATAACCCGACACACCCAGGCCGATGTTCAGAGCCAATGCCACCACCATCGCTGGCAGCGTGAAGCGGTCCATGATGAGTTGGTACTTCAGGTCGTAGACAAAGAGGATGAGGAGAAAAAGGGAGAAAATGATGTCGCGCGCGGCAAAGACCCATGCAAGATCGGTATCTATGCCCGAAGGCAACCACGTGCCGGTGACGTAACGCCAGACATGAAAGACAACGAGCAGCACCACGACCGCCTCAATGGCCGGGTATTGCCAGGCAATGTGGGCGCGGCACGATCGACAGCGATAGTTCATGATCGCGTCGCCAAAAAACGGAATGAGGTCGGCGCCTTTCCTTGGCACTTCACACGTTTCACAAGTTTTGCGCGGCCGCATCCACACCCATTCCGCATGAGTGCGAAACACCAAACCGGAGAGCGCCCCGGCCAATATCAGCCCTCCAACGATGCCAAAGATCAGCCAATCCATACCCACTACAGCGGGCACGTGCCTCCTCGTGCCGGCGCGATGACTTGGCCAGGATAGGCGCACACGAGACCCTTTTCGATATCGGCTTGGGGCACGGCGCGCTCAATCATAAAGGAGATCGCATAGGACTCGCCGTCGCTCTCGTAGGCGTACACATCGAGATCAGCTCCCCTGATGCCAAGCGATGTCTGTGATGGCACCGGATTCAAGAACACACGACCCGATGGCGGACAGGAGGGCTGGAATCCGGCACTGCTCAAACACAGCGCACCGCCTTGACCAAGAGCGATCCGCCCATCCGTCACGGGATACTGGTTTTGTTCGTTGAAAAAAAGTTCGAGCGACACCTGAATGCGCGCCACGTCCGAAAGGCGTTTATAATCGCGCACGCGCTCTCGTGCCGCCGTCAACCCAATGCCCCCCGCCAACAAAAGAATGGCGATAATGCCGCCCACGATCAATGCTTCAGTTTTGGTGAATCCGGAAGGGGTCATGATTATGACTCATTATACCACTCGGCTTTCTAAAACCCGATGGACCTTCTCCACAACCTCACTCGGCACAAAATGCCCCTTGAAGAGGTAGGCGTCCACACCCAATTTCATAAAGCGCTGAATCGTCGCCCAATCGCTTGCGTGGGTAAGGATGATGATAGGCAAGGATCGATTGGCACTCTCGGGAGCTCGAAGGCCGGCCACCACGTCCCGGGCGCGATAGGCGTCGCTTTCGATATCTACAATAAGCACGTCCGGGTGCTGTTCCAAACATCGCCCCAGCGCCCCAGCGTCCTCGATCACCGTGGTCTTCCACCCGCGCGCCTCAAACTTCCGCGCATACAGCCCGGCAAAAAACGCGTCGTCTTCCAAGATACAAATGTGGTACGCGGTGGTCATAGAAAAGAGGCAAGGGGGCCGCTGTGCCACGCAACGCCATCCCACACCGCAGTGTCGAAGGCGTAGACATGCGGACCCCAAGCGCACAGTCTCATGATCGTGCCGCGAATGTCGTCTTCATCCTCCAAACAGTAGACCACCCGACGCCCGATCAACAACAACGCAATCGCCGAGCGCAGAGGGACAATTGATCGCCCCGCAATTACCAACGGCTCCCGCCGATCGCGCACCACAAT
>CAZWSS010000024.1:0-10329 GCA_964636795.1 uncultured Gammaproteobacteria bacterium | reverse complement strand
AGTGCATCCCGCACCAAGCAGAAGGAGCGCAAGGGCCATCGGCAACGTCTTCTTCATACACGCTTGTCCCCTTCAATCATGAGTAAGCATACGGTCGCTACCGCCATCAACACTCCCATCACAGCCAGCGCAATCAATTTTGCAAAACTGGGGAGGATGAGTGTCAGCGCCCCAAAGCCCAGCGCCACAACTGTATAGAACAATACCACTTGGCGCTGCGAGAGGCCAAGGTCGTAGAGACGATGATGCAGATGATTGCGATCGCCCCTTGAGATCGCCTTCCCCGTCCACACCCGCCGTGCCACCACCCAAACCACGTCCAACATGGGTACCCCCATCACCAAGAGAAGCGTGGCGATTTTGCCGCCCGAGATCACAGCAAGCGACGCGAGGAGGAAGCCCGCCAAGAGCGCGCCACCCTCGCCCAAGAAGATATGTGCAGGGTGTACGTTCCACACCAAGAAGCCAAGGAAGGCGCCGAGCACGACGGCCGAGGCCACTTGCATGTCCGGTTGAAAGAAGGCCGCCGTCGAGGCCAAAAGCAAAATCATGAGTGCACCAACGGCACTAATGGACGTTGCCAACCCATCGAGCCCATCGAGCAACTTGGTTGTGTACATGACCACCATCAGCCACACAAAAACGAGGATGTCCCCGGGCCAACTGACGGCCACCGGTATCCCCGCGATGGTGCCGAGAGTCCAATCGCTTGCTTCCAACCACAGGGCACCGCCAAAGGGATTGGTAACCTTTTCAATTCCAAGTCCGCTCAAGATGGCAATGATCGCCGCCGTCACCGGGAAGATCACTTGGAGCATCGGTCGGAGCTTGTATCGATCGTCGAGATACCCGCCCACCATCAATACAAGTCCAGCGAGCCCAAGCCCCGCGTAGTGCAGCCATGTAACTTCGCCCGACGTGAGGAGCGGCGAGCGCGTCAGGACAAGGGCGATCATGATGGCAATCGTGAGGAACAGGGCCATACCCCCCAAGAGCGGGATGGGGCGACGGTGAATCTTGCGCACGCCAACGGGGTGGTCAACGACACCAAAATGCGTCGCAATGGACGCCACCAGCGGCGTGAGTAAGACCGCGACGAGAAAACTGCCGATGCCAAGCGCCCACGTCATACCGGCACTGCCGCTTCCACATGCACATCCCCTCCCACATCAACCGCGATGGTGTCGCGTCGCTTGACGGTACCCTCCAGTAAGATCGTTGCAATCTTGTCTTCCACGCGCTCTTGAATCACGCGCCGCATGGGTCGCGCGCCAAACTGCGGATCGTAGCCGGCCACCGAGAGCTCGTGCAGCGCCTCGTCGGACACGCGCAACGCAATCCCCTTCTCCTCCAACCGCGCCGCAACGCCTTTGAGCATCAGCCCCGCGATCGCTTTGACGTTCTCCAACGTCAGCGGTTTGAACACCACTACGCCGTCGAATCGGTTCAAAAACTCCGGCCGATATACCTGCTCCAGTTCCACCTCCAAGAGATGCGTGGTCATCTGCTCCACAGGCGTTCCCTTTTTGACCTCGGCCTGAATGTAACTTGAGCCGGCGTTTGATGTGGCCACAATGATCGTTTGAGTAAAGTCAATGGTGCGCCCGGCCGCGTCGGTCAGCCGGCCATCATCAAAGACCTGCAAAAACACATTCAAAATCTGCGCGTCGGCCTTTTCCAATTCGTCGAGGAGGATCAGTCCGAACGGTCGCGTGCGCACGGACTCGGTGAGCAGCCCACCCTGGTTAGAGCCGGGCACCCCGATTAACCTATGAATGCTCGAAGCGTCTTGATACTCGGACATGTCGAGGCGAATCATGGCGCTCTCATCGCCAAAGTAGGTGGCCGCGATGGTCTTGGCGAGTTCGGTCTTACCCACTCCCGTCGGTCCCAAGAACAGGAAGTTGGCGATGGGGCGACGACCCGAGCGCATCTCGGTGCGTGCTCGGCGCAGCGCGGACGAGACCATGGCCACTGCGTCATCTTGCCCAATCACCCGGCCATGCATCTTCTCTTCCAAGTTGAGCAGCGTCTCGCGTTCATCCTGGGTAACCGCCGTCAACGGCACCTTGGCGGCTGCCGAGACAACCTTCGCCACATCCTCCTCCGTGACCATACTGCCCGCGCCATGCTCCTGTTTTGCGGCGAGAGCGACTTCTTCCATCATCTGGATAGCTTTCTCGGGGAGGTACTGCTCGTGCATGTAACGTCCCGTGAGATCCACCAACGCCTCCACGGCCTCATAGGTAAAAATGATGTCGTGCTCGGCTTCGGCGCGGCTCACATTCGCCTCCACCACCCGGATGGCGTCATTCTTGCCGGGCTCTTCGATATCCACACGTGTCAGCACCGGCGCCAATGCAGAGGCCTCGACGGCATTGCGATACGCCCCGGGCGTGGCCGTGGCCATCAGCACAAAGTAGCCCTTGTCTATTTCTTGTGCAAGCACGCCCGAGAGATCCAAGCTCTCCGTGCCGCCGGTGGAAATGCCGACGAGATCATCAATGTTGGGGATGCACAACACAATGTTGCGCGACTTGCCCACCTCGTAGAGAGCCCGGAGGAGTCGGTCTTGCGCTTGCGAAGGCGTTGCCCCGGCCACCAGCCGAGCGATATCAATGGACACCAAGCGTCGGTCACGCAGGAGCTCGGGCACATCTTCTCTCACCATGCGCTCCGCAATCCCATTGACGATCGCCTGCTTGCCTACGCCCGGCGGCCCCACCAACACCACGCTGCGCTGGCCACTTTCAAACACGCGCAGCACGCGCGCCATCTCCTCCTCGCGACCAATCAACATAGGAAGCGCCCCCTCGGACGCATGGCGCGTGAGGTCGGTACTGACGCGATCGAGCAACGGGGTGGCCACGGCAGTCATGGCGCGATTCATGGCCCCCTTTGGCTTAAAGACGCTCGACCTTCGATACTGCTGCCAACGCGCGCGCAACTGTTCGCGAATCCGCAGCCACGCCAGAACGTTTTCCATGGCGTCCTCCTCCACGTCCAGACCATAGAAAAGGTCGCGCAAAAACTCCGAGTTGCGATACGCGCTCACAAACACGTCCACCGGTCGCAGGACGCTTCGACCTTCCACGGTCGCGTGCATCATGGCGCCAAGAAGTGTTCGCTGACCGAGCGGATCGAGCACATGGGCCATCGGTTGCCCACTTGTCGCTTTGGGATATTCGGCCAGCGCATGTAAAAGCGGCTCCTTCAACTGTTCAAACGTGATCCCGAGTCGCGCAAACACATGACCGACCGACGGCTGTGAGAGCTGCCCGGCAAAGAGATGCAAGAGACCAATAGAGGCGTGATGAAACTTTTCCGCCAACCGCGCAGCATCGTCCAACCCCCGCCACGCATCGGAAGCACAACGCGACGAAATGTGCACGGTATTGATGGAGCGATTGCCATGCACCGTCTCCCAGGTGGTTTGCCGAGAAGCGATATCAACACCTTGTGCGACGACGATCTCTCGCGGTTCCTTGCGCGCCAATGCTCGGCGGTAGATCAAGTACAGTCCGCCCGCCACCGAAAGCCAGAAAAGCAACTGGGACGAAGACGGTTCAATCAAGAAGTCCGGCGAGCTCCAAACCTCAATGGGGAGCAAGACGAAAGTTGATGCCAAAAAGAGCGCAAACAATACTCCCGTGACCAGTGCGGCCACGATGGTGATAAACGTGTTGAGGCGGTCCTTGAGGCGTCGCAGTGCGCGAGAGGCGACATCGAGCCGCGCATCCCAGAGGTAAAACGTATCACCCACGAGTACGCCGAAGTCATAGGGTCGCGCCTCCGATGAGGGCACAAATGGGAGGTTGGACAGCGCGTCGGTTTCGCTTTGTTGTGCTACGGAATCCTCCATATCACTCCAAGATGCCAAGGCCATGGTAGAGAATCATCCCCAGAACCAAGAGCGGCAAGGCGAGGTAAGCCACCCAGACCGCAAGGAGCAGCACCGCCGAAAGCAACAGCGCAACCGACTTGAGCACAATCATCACCACGCGCATGAAAAAACTGATCAGCCGACCGGCAATGTCGTAGGTGCCATACATCGGCACAAAGATGTTCTTGACCCAGATGCCAACGCCCAAGGAGGCGCGATAGCCCAAGAACCAATCCCACACGCCGCGCGTCCACACTACCAGCCCGCGGCCATACCACCACAGCGGAAACCCAACCACGCCGCCGACAAGATCAACAGCAACATACTTGATGCCTTGCGTCACCAACGATTGTGCCATGTACATAAGTATAGCAAGCGCGGGGCGAGCTATCCACAGCCACCTCTTGACATCCATCGCCGGATTCGATCTGTTTGGTACCCTAGAGGGATGCAGGAGACCTTATCAAGACACGAGGAAAAACAGGCCAAGCGGCGCGCATGGAAGCGTCTGCAGCACCCGACGACAACAGGCGATATCCTGCTTGAGTTGTTGAGCGTCGGGTATGCAACGTATCGTGGCATCAGCCGATGGCCGCTCACCACCATCTCGTGCGAGGAGAACCGAGTGCTGTGGGATCTCTATCGCGACTATGTGCGCCAAGAGCAACAGGCCATTCGCCGCCTGCGCCATCGCAAACTGGTGGAGGCCAAGAAAACCGCCCAAGGTCTTGAAGTGATGCTCACCAGTGCCGGGCAGACCGAGGCACTTCGATGGGCCATCTTGACCGAGACCCACACCCTCCCCGAGGGGCAGTGCTGTTATGTGTCGTTTGACATCCCGGAATTGTCGCGCAAACAACGAGACGCGTTTCGCCACTTTCTCAAGCGTGCAAAGTTCGTCATGATTCACGAGAGTCTATGGTGTACAAGAAAAAGTGTGAGTCGCCTAGTACAGAACTTAGTCGTGCTCTCTCGTGCACAGAAGGCAATCTCTGTTTTTGTTGGCCAAGACCAATCACAGAAATACGTCGGCCGTGAATATTTGTGATTGGCTCAAGTTTCCTAACAAACTACAGCGATTTCTACCCCACTTAAGGTTTAATCCCTAGATTGGACTCTATTGATCTCCTACAAAACCCCCTCCTCAATCCCCTGTCGAATCAGATCCATGAGCCGCATGTAGAAGCGAAGGTTATGCTCGGTGGCCAGGCGCATGCCCAGCATTTCTTTGTTGGCAAAGAGGTGGTGAAGGTAGGAGCGCGAGCATCGAAAGGCAGGTACATCGCCATAGGGGTCGAGCGCGCCATCATCGGTGCGATGCGCGGCGTTATCTATGTTGACGATCGAGTAGAAATCGGGCTCGAGCAGTCGCGCGGGAGTTGGTTCGCCGTTCCATACAAAAAGGGCGCCGTGGCGGGCATGGCGAGGGGGAATTACACAGTCAAACATGTCCACGCCCATGCGAACGTGCGCCACGATTTGCTCGGGCAATCCCCCGCCCATAAAGTAGCGCGGCTTGTTTGCCGGTAGCTGATCGGTAACAAACACAGCAACGCGCGCGTTCTCCTCCCACGATTCACCCACCGAGAGGCCGCCGATCGCATAGCCGTCGAGATCGAGAGCGACAAGAGCGTCGAGCGACCGCTGCCGCAGATCCTCAAACAGTCCGCCCTGTACGATGCCAAAGAGTTGCTGATGATCGTGAGTGATCGAATCGCCTCTATGTGCATCGAGGTACACCTTCGATCGTTGTGCCCACCGCACCGATCGTTTCATGGCTTCCTCAACCTTCTCCTTGGACGCATCGGGCGGCTCCACCACATCCAACTGCATCATAACGTCCGACCCAATAGCCTGCTGCATCGAGATCGATTCCTCTGGTGTGAGCGACACGCGTGCCCCATCAATGTGTGATTGAAAGACGACGCCCTCCTCTGTTACCTTTCGGTTGTTCGCCAAACTAAACACCTGGTAGCCGCCGCTGTCTGTAAGCATCGGCTTGTCCCAATCCATCCACGCATGCAGCCCGCCACGTGCACGCATCGCTTCGCGCCCGGGCCGCACAAGCAGGTGATACGTGTTGGCCAAAACAATCGGGACATGAACGGCCTCCAGGTCATCCACCGACAACCCACGCACTGCCCCCTTGGTGGCGATCGCCATGAAAAATGGCGTGGCCAACTCGCCATGCGTCGTTTGCAGCCGCCCACGCCGCGCACAAGATATCGAAGAGTGCTTATCAACCCTGAACATGCCGCCCACCATGCCATGCCCGCCCTCAAAGATCAAGCTATCGCAGTGAAGCCAGCGCCTCCTTCACCGTGTAATCGCCCCAAAACACCACGCTGATGTCCGTGATCTGTCGCGCCCAGGTGCTGCCGTAGAGCGCCCGCGCGGTAGCCTCGTCGGGAATATGGCGAATGACCCTGTTGTTCTGCGTTTGGAAGACGCGGTTGTCCGACTGAATCTTGATCATGCGTCCAGAGGCCATAATGATGCGCTCTCCCAGCGCAAGTTTGCGCAGCTGATCGTCGTTGACCAGCACCACGTCATCAAATGAATCGTAGTAAGAGAAGTAGACCGACTCGGACGGGAACACATAGCGCGTGCCGTCTTTCACCAAGTACACGTCCGAGAGCGTTACACCACGGAACAAACTCCCCTCCGAGAGAGTGACCACCACCCCATCGGGGGTCATCATAGACTGGGGCGACCCCTCTTCATCGGCGCCCGACGTCCCGTCGTCCGCATCCTCCTGTGAGTCCGCGCCGCTCGTGGACGTTGCCGTGATAGTAAAGACCCCGTTGGAGGTGTCCGAAACAAGTTCTTGTCCGTCCCCATTGACTGCCGAGACCTTTACGCGCACCGTGGTCGCCGCTCCATTGGGCACCGTCCATTCATACTCGCCATCATTGGCCTCTCCGGTGGCAATGGTGATGTAGGTGCGGTTGTTAGTGGCGTAGGAAAGAGTGATGGAGGAGAGGCCGCTCGCAGTGGCGGACCAGGTAATCGTGGCCATCGTCCCGCCCGAAAGCGTTTCGCCGCCATTGGGCGAGAGCACCGTGGCCGTGGTTATTCCTGTGGTGCCGTTCTCGGTGCGATAAGCGCGGTCGCCAGAACTGATGATAGTGAACGTGAATGGATCCACCGCCCCCGTGAGCGCCCCTTGAAATGTGTTGCCTGTCCCGTCCGATGCCGTGGTGATATTGATGGTCACCTGCGAACTGCCGGCAAAAATGTTATGTGTGATGGTCGCAATCGTGTCCCCCACTGTCCACGCCGTAGATCGGTTACCGGGATCCAACGCCGTGCCGCAACAGGAGTAGTCAAATGTTGTTGTGTTGATTCCCTCGGTGAAGGTCAGCACGATATCGGCATTGGCTTGCACGCCCATATCCGCGTCCTCCGGGCTGCTCGACAATAGGAATGGACCGGCCGCATCGGCCACGGTGATGTCGGATGCAAAGGTTGCCGTGTTGTTGGTGCCGTCCGAAAACCGGTTACTGTTGTTGGTATAGCGCACCGTGGGCGCGGTGGTGTGCCCGGTCTCATTGGCATCTGCGGACACGGTAAGAAGAAGGGTGGATGTAGAAACCGATGCGCCCGTGTCGGCAAGCGTGAGCTCGGAGACAATCGGGAACGACCAGTCGGAAGCATCGTACGAGGAGAGGGTCAGCGCTTCGGTGAAGAGAACATCCACGCGGTCCACCATGCCATCAACCGAGGTTACATCTTTGTAGGATGCGCTGACGGCCACAGGTGCAGCGCCATCGGTTGAGTTGGTCGCCGACCCTTCGGCCGAGGAGGTGTTGGGAGTGGCGTCGGTGACCGTTCCAATGACCTGCACCGCAAGCGTGTAGTCGGTCTTGTTGGTGGTGATGGACTGTGTGCCGGCCGAGATGCCAACGTAAATCGTCGCGTCGTTGGCCGTGTCGGTTTCGTTCCCAATACTTGGGGTAAGCGATGTAAACGCTTCCGTGAGATCACCCGCCGTGCAAGATCCGCTCGTGGTCGAGACACAGAAGTCCCCCGCCGCGACGGAACTATCCAACACCGACTCAGTGAAGACCAGCTTCACATAATCCACCGTGCCATTGCTGTTGTTGTCGAGGGTGTATCGGCCAGACGAGGATTTGACGCGCGGCGCGGCGCCATCGGCCACCGTTTGCGCGGAGAAATTGGCTGGCGCATTGCCCGCGTCATCTACCAGCGTGCCATCCGTGTCCATATACGTCAGCGTCGGCGCAGTCGCTCCTCCGGTAGCGTTGGCCGCAGCCGAGGCGGGAACGATGCTCACGGTCGTCGTGGATACCGTCACACTCGCATCCAGCGGTGGCGCGATGAGCGATACGGTCCCTGCGGTCGGAAATGTCCACTCATCTTTGTCCGCTACAAACCCAGTGGACATGCCCTCGGAGAAAACAACATCTACACGATCAACGGTCCCATCCTCCGACGTAACATCTTTGTAGGTGATGCTCACTAAGGTTGGAATGATGGTGTCAATCGTGTAGCTCGTCGAGCTGGTCGTTGGCCCCGTGGAGTTGCCGGCGTTGTCTATCACCGTAACCGTGATGGTATTGCTTGTATCGTCTTGCGAGTCCATGGCGCCCGAGAGTGACGCCGTCCAGTTGGTAGAGAGTGAGCCAGTGAGCAATGTGTCGCCCGATTTCAAGTTCGCTCCGTTGAACGTGGCCGAGGTGATGATGTCGGATTCACCCGAGGTTGTTGGATTCCAAGTCAGCACCGGGCTATTGCCGTTTTTGAACGCACCGCCTGTTCCCGTGGCTCCAGCAACGGTGATGCTCGCTTGCGTCACCACCGGCACGATCGTATCAATCGTGTAAGAAGCCGTGCTCGCGGAAGATGTGGTCGAGTTGCCGGCGTTGTCAACCACCGTGGCGGTGATCGTGTTGAGTGTATCGTCTTGACTGTCAAGCGTGCTCACAGCCGTCCAGTTGGTTGCCAGCGCACCGGAAGCAGCCGTGTCGGAAGACTTGAAACTCGATCCGTTGAAAGAGACAGACGCAAGGGTGTCGGATTCGCCAGAGGTCGTCGGGTTCCAAACGTAAGTTTGCGTGTCGTCGAACTTGAAAGCTCCTGCCGTTCCCGAGGATCCCGTCACCGAAAGCGAACCGACGGTGACGATTGGCACGATGGTGTCGATGGTGTAGGTCGGCGTACTCGTCACCGGACCTGTCGAGTTTCCCGCGTTGTCCACGACGGTCACGGTGATGGTGTTTCCCGTGTCGTCCTGCAAGTCCAAGGCGGCGACAAGCAAAGCGGAGTAAATGCCACCTCCGACCGAACCCGCAACCGAAGAGGAGTCGTCATTGAAACTCGATCCGTCAAACGTGACGGACGCGAGCGTGTCCGATTCTCCTTCCGTCGTCACATCCCATGTGGGAATGGCCGTGTCGCCGGACTTGAACGCGCCCGAGGTTCCACCCGCGCCCGTTACGCTGATGTTGCCGCCTGTCACGACGGGGACGATGGTGTCGATAACATAATCGTTCGTCCCGGCGGTCGCGGTTTCATTCCCCGCGTTGTCCGTCACCGTCATCGTTACATTGTTAGATGTGTCATCTTGCAAGGTGAGCGCGTCCGAGAGTGATGCCGTCCATGTGCCCGCGGTATCCGAGGCGGAAAGAGCCGTGTCGCCTGTGCGGAAGTTAGCGGCACTCACAAAGACACTCGTAATCGTATCAGTATTGTTGTCGCCAAGCGCCGTGTTGTTCCATGTGGGCACCGCCGTGTCGCCGAATTTGAACGCGCCCGAGGTTCCGCCCGCGCCTGTGACAGAAATGTTCCCTGCTGAAACCGTAGGCGCAACCGTATCAACCGTGGCGTTGCTCGTATCCGCATTGGTGCGATTATTCGTAGAATTGTCCGTTGCGTCCACCGTTACGTTCACGCTCGTTGTGTCGATCCCCTCGGATCCAAGAATGATGTAACACGCTTCCCAGATGCCGTCGGAAGCCGTACCTCCGCAAGCGGTGGTGTCTGTCATGGTCGCTGTCGCCGACCCTCCCCAACCGGAAAGATCCGCCGTCACGGCGTTGATGTCGGATGAGTTTGCCGCGTTCCATGTCGCTGTAATAGCGTCGCCGATTTTGTACGCGCCGGATGTCCCCGTGCCGCCAGCAATGGAAATTTGCGCGTCAATAGCTTCCGGCGCCGCGCCGTCCGTGAATGCGGGAGTGGAGGCAGACGAAAGCGCGATCGTCGCGGCTGTATTCGTCCCATCCGTCACCGATGTGCCGGCGGTATACGTCAACGTTAAATCTCCCACGTTGGTCTTCACGGTTGACGTCGTAAAGTTATAGTCGCACTCATTGGCGCCCGCCGAACCGCTGTTGCACTCCACCGTGCCTTCCACCAAGGAAGAAAAGTTTGCGGCAGACGAAACCGCCCAGTCGGCTGAACCATCAACGACCGCCGAAATA
>CAZWSS010000023.1:0-10623 GCA_964636795.1 uncultured Gammaproteobacteria bacterium | reverse complement strand
GGGTGCGCTTGGCGACGCAACTTGGTACCGACCTCACGGGGGTGATCTATATCCTCGACGAACCCTCGATTGGACTGCATGCTTGCGACAACGACAAGCTCATCCGCACCATGAAGGCGTTGCGCGATGCGGGCAATACGGTGATCGTGGTGGAGCACGACGCGGCCATGATGCGCGCGGCGGATCACGTGGTAGACGTGGGGCCGGGTGCAGGGGTCTATGGCGGGGAGATTGTTGCGGAGGGGACGCTGAAGGATTTGGAAAAATGCGCCGAGTCCCTCACGGGCCAGTACATGGCGGGCAAGAAGGCCATTAAGTTGCCCAAGAAGTATCGGCTAGTTGGCAAGCAGGCAATAACGATTGTGGATGCCACGGCATTCAATTTAAAAAACGTGACGGTGGAAATCCCATTGGGCAACCTTGTCTGCGTTACGGGGGTGTCGGGGTCGGGGAAATCCACGCTCATTTTGGACATTTTGGGGCGCGCTCTCGCCAAGCAGTTTTATCGCGCCAAAGAATTTCCGGCCGAGCACAAGGAGATCGCGGGCACGGGCAACATCGACAAAGTAGTCACGGTGGACCAATCGCCCATTGGGCGTACTCCACGATCGAACCCCGCCACGTACACGGGAGTGTTCACCGCCATCCGCGAATTGTATGCGGCGACTTCGGAAGCAAAGATGCGCGGGTTTGATGCGGGCAAGTTCAGTTTTAACGTGAAGGGCGGCGGGCGATGTGAGGCCTGTGGCGGCGACGGGATGCAACACATTGAGATGCAATTCATGCCGGATGTGTACGTGGATTGCGCCGAGTGCCATGGCAAGCGCTACAACGTGGAGGCGCTGGAGATCCATCACAAGGGCAAGACGATCGCGGACGTGTTGTCCATGACGGTGGAGGAAGCGCGGCGGTTCTTTGCCACCGAGCCCGCCATCTGCGACAAGCTCACCGTGCTCCACGAGGTGGGGCTTGGGTATGTGCAACTGGGGCAAAGTGCCACCACGCTCTCGGGCGGAGAGGCGCAGCGCGTCAAACTCGCGACCGAGCTCTCACGGCGCGCAACGGGCAAGACGCTCTACATCTTGGACGAGCCCACCACCGGACTGCACTTTGATGACGTCAACCGGTTGCTCGATGTGCTCAATCAACTCGTGGACAAGGGCAACACGGTGATTTTGGTGGAGCATGATCTGGATGTCGTTGCCGCGTCGGATTATGTGATTGATCTTGGCCCCGAGGGCGGTGTGCGCGGTGGGGAGGTGATTGCTATTGGGAGTCCGACGGAGATTATCAAAGTAAAGTCGAGCGTGACCGGTCAGCACCTGGCGGCGTATTTCAAGGGGCGCAAGGCGTAGGGATGGTGCGACACGCCGCAGGTTTGAAACGGCCGTGTTTTGTTGTTAGTATGCAATGGCCATCCCTGCCAGAGTAAAAGTGGAGGAGCAATGTCGATCAACGATCCACGGATCATGCTCAAAGATGTCAAGATTACCACAATCGTCATGTTACTGGTAGCAGTGATTGTCATGGTTGTGGATCTCGGTCCAAAATTCTGCTCGCCGCAGGTGGAAGAAAGCGAGGAGGCTACGCCACTGGGCGAAACCCCGGAGTAAGACATCAGTGGATACGGAGATGATCTTCTTCACGCTCACCACGGGCTTCCCGCGGTGGGCGAATTATTTTTAAAAGACATAGTACAGGTACCATGTTTTCAGCGGCCACTGAAAACGTGAAACTGCACAAAAACACTGACGGCTACACAATCCTGACGAAAACTCAAAATCCATGTTTCATACTTTCAGTGGCCGCTGAAAGTATGGCCAACGATTCAAAACTAAAATCCCGCCACGAGGCGGGATCTTTTTGACGATGACGAAGCTGCTAGGCCACCTCTTTGAGGCGGCGCTTGAAACCGCGGCGAAGGAACCAGAGTTTGGATCGGCGGGTGCGGTAGTGCTTTACCACTTCGATCTTTTGCACATGCGGCGAGGACAGCGGGTAGATTTTCTCCACGCCCACGCCCTCGGAGACCTTCCGCACGGTCATGGTGCGTTGAATCCCGGCGCCACTCACTCCAAGCACCGTTCCTTCAAATACCTGTACGCGCTCGCGTTCCTCACCCTTGGCATTCAAATCCTTGATGATCTCGTGTACACGCACCACCATCCCGGACTTGATGTCGCGGTGGGGGAGGGCGACAACCGTTGCTTCGGCATCCTTGGTTTCTTCCGAGATTGCGGCCACGGCATCGGCTACATCCTCTTGCGGCACGGCCGGTTCTTGAGGCGCTTCCGAAGCGACCTCTACCGGCTTGGTCTCCTCGCCCTCGTTCTTAATGTTCTCGTCAGACATAGATGAGATAAAATGTAGCCGCACTCTATGTTTTCTGCGCCATCTTGTCAATGATGAGCTGCGCCACGACCTCCGGGAGCGTGTACGTCGTATCAATGACGAGGTCAAAGTTGGAAGGCGCATCCCACGTCACGCCATAGTATTTTTGATAACGACGGTTGTCCGACGCCGTCCGCGCTCGAGCCCATGCGGCTACCTCTTCGGCCGACGTATACGTATGTTCGTCCTTCCGCGCCCCGGACTTGGCATGCTCAAAGATCCGTCGCGCCCCTTCCTTTCCGTCCACGTCCAAAAACACTTTGAAGGAGTGAGGGATGAAGTACCACGACAGCCGACCATCAATAATGCAGTTGTCCTCTTTTTTCCCGAGCTCACGCTGCTCCTCGTCTATCGGTACGTCGGTTTCTTGATTGCCCTCACCGTGCGCGTTCCATTCGTCGATCGTCATGCTATGCTCCTGCGCCATTTTACCGCGGAGGTCGCCCATGGAATACCGTTTGTAGCCCAAGCGCTCGGCGAGCAATCTGGCAACGGTGGATTTTCCGGAACCGGGATAACCGGACAATGTGATGATCATAGAAAGGATTGTAGGGGCGGGGCATGCCATGCCCGCAAACGGTTAATCGATTTTGTGCAATGTGTTTGTCAATGCGGTGAGTGCGTCGGGGACGGGAGCGTCAAAGATCATGCGTTCGCGGGTGACGGGGTGATCAAATGCCAAACGGTAGGCATGGAGCCAGAGGCGATCGAACGCCAAGCGCTTTTGGTTGCGGATGGTGTAGAGCGGGTCGCCGACCACGGGGTGGCCGAGCGCGTGGAAGTGTGTGCGGATTTGGTGGGGGCGGCCGGTGTGCAACAAGATATCCACATCGGTGGCGTTGGCATAGCGCTGAGTGACCGTGTAGTCGGTGCGGGCATCGCGACCTTCCTGTGACGACGGTCGTGCCACCATGCGCCCGGCTTGGGGCGACCGTGCGATGCGGAAGATGATGGTGTCGTGGGTCTTGTCGAGCTGGCCGTTGACGAGTGCGCGATATCGTTTCTCCACGGTGCGATTTTTCCATTGCTGTTTGAGCGAGGTGAAGGCCTCGGGTGTTTTGGCGACCACGAGGACACCGGAGACCATGCGGTCCAGGCGATGCACAATGCCCGCGCGGTGCACGGGGTCATCTCCCACCGATGCGATCTTGGGATCGTGGGCGATCAGCGCGTCCATCAACGTGGGCTCGTTCGATCCCTCGGTTGGGTGAACGAGGACACCGGCCGGTTTGTTGAGGATGATAACGTCGTTGTCTTCAAAAAGGATGTTGAGGTCTTGTAGAGACGCGATTGATCGCGTCTCTACGGTTGGCGATGAGAGGATCGGTGAGGGGAGGTGATCAAGGGACGCCGTTACCTCCACCGCATCTCCCACATCCAAAAAACGATGTACCACGCACTCCACTTTGCCGTTGACGGTGACCCCACGGGCCTTGATCTGCTTTTGAATTTGTGACCGGGACTGCCCGGTGATGCGCGTCAAAAACACGTCCAGGCGGACGTCCTTGTCGATGGCATCAACGGTAAACGTTTGGGGCGATATATCCATGACAGATTGGAAGTGGTAGGCCCGGATGGACTCGAACCATCAACCGGACGGGTATAAGCCGTCTGCTCTACCATTGAGCTACGGGCCTGTGTGCGCTTTGTATGAATCGCGTTGAGGATAGCAAATGCAACCAAAATATCAATGTGTCCACAGGCTGGGCGTTGACAGAAAACGGCGATTCTGATCACGTTGGCGATTGGGACGCTGTGGTACAATGGGGCTACTATGAAGAAGGTAAAGGAGCCAACATTGCGCGATGTTCATGAGACGCTCAAGGCCCAGGGCGAGGTATTGAAATCTCAGAGTGAGACATTGAAATCCCACGGAGAGATGCTGAAATCTCAGAGTGAGACACTGAAGTCCCATAGCGAGCTATTGAAAGTCCAGGGTCAGATATTGAAGGATCAGGGTGAGACGCTCAAGGCCCAGGGCGAGGTATTGAAATCCCATGGAGAAATGCTGAAAGTCCAGGGCGAAACACTAAAATCCCACAGTGAGCTCTTAAAGGGAATCGTGGGCACCCTGAAGGAACATTCCGAAACCTTGGCCTCCCACGACGAGTTGTTCGCCTTTATCAAGGAACACATGGCGACCAAGGAGGATTTGACCACCGAAATTGGTAAGTCGGAGTCGCGCATGTTGGATGCGATGGATCGGATCGTTGGCGATCTGCGAGGAGACCTTGTGGCCATGATGCGAAAGGTGGACAACAAGGACTCCGGGTTGGTGCGCATGCTTTCCAAGAAACAGGTCGTGACCAAGCCGGAAGCGGCAAAGCTGTTGGCGATGAGCCCATTCCCGCAGACGGTGCGCTGATATGTTTGGAAGCGACGTTGGCACCTTTCTCATCACCCTCACCATTTTGTGGTTCTTGGTGTACTGGATTTTTGGTGGCGTGGTGTTTTCCATCATCAGCTTGCTGCGGCCGGGGAAGATGAAGCGCGTCCGGTTCAGCTGCCTCTACACCATTTTGTCGTTGGCGGTGGCCTACGGCGCCGCGCGAGTGGGGATCTATTGGGCGTCGCGCGCCACAGGGCGCGTGCCGGAGGCGTCGAGTGTGAGTGAGGCGATTGCGGTTCTGGGTGGGCTTGGATTTGTGGGGGTGCTTCTGGGATTGATTGCAGGGCTCATTGTGTTGTTTATTGGCGGATGGGTGGTGATGCTCATCTCTCGCAGCCGAGATCGCAGCTGGTACGACCGCGGGGATCAAGTGCGACAGGAGCCGTGACGGCGATGGCACCCGGTGCGTTGACGATCGAGGTCGCCGATGATACGCTGCCGCCGCGAACAACGGGCGGCTAGCTCAGTTGGTTAGAGCGCCACATTGACATTGTGGAGGTCACAAGTTCGACTCTTGTGCCGCCCACCACAGAAAGCACTCGGTTCCCATCGGGTGTTTTTCTTTGGCTGACTTCCCCGACCCTTGATCCTTTCTCTATGATGCGGTACACTGCCCCCTTCCTTCGACCGTGCTTGTCCCGTGGGAGGCCATGAATATTTGCACATGCCCCTTTCGATCCACGAACAGGCCTTGGAGCTTCTCCGGCGCGCCGTGCGTCCCGTGATTGTGCTTCCCCAAGGCGGCGGCCCCGACGGATTTGCGTCGGCGTTTGCTCTTGCGCGCGCCCTCAAACAACTCGACAAACCGGTGGACATGGTCTCAGCCGATGGCGAAGTGCCCAAGCAGCTCGCCTTCTTGTCGCCGCCCGAGCGCGTGCGCCCAACGTTTGGTCAACTGCGCAAGTGTGTGGTCTCCGTGGACGTATCCAAGGCACCGCTCGATGAACTCTCCTACGACGTTGAGGACGGTGAGTTGAAAATCTACCTCACGCCGCGCGACGGGTTTTGGTCCGAGCAAGACATCTCCGTGAAGACGAGCAGCTATCGCTACGACGCGATCGTGACCTTTGGCGTGGCATCACTCGAGGCGTTGGGCGCCCTCTACCAAAAGCACAACGAATTTTTTTATGAAACGCCGCTTTTGAACATTGACCATTCGGCGAGCAACGAGCAGTTTGGGCACATCAACATCGTGGACGTGACAGCCGTGAGCTGCTCGGAGGTGCTGATGGAATTGTTTGGAGCATGGACGGGAGTGATGGTGGACGCAGCAATAGCGACCGATCTGCTCACCGGTATGATTGCCAAGACACAGAGTTTCAAAACGCAAAACGTCACGCCCAAGACCCTCAAACACGCCGGTGCACTGCTGCGCCAAGGCGCGCGCCGCGAAGAGATTGTGGACAACCTGTACCGTACCCGCACGGTGGAGACGCTGCGGCTATGGGGGCGGGCGCTGGCGCGGCTCAAGAGTGATGAACAGGCGCGGATGGTGTGGAGTTTGCTGTCCCAACAGGATTTTTTGCTGGCGGGAGCTCGGGAAGAAGATTTACCTGATGTCATTGACGAGTTGATTCGCAATGCGCCCATGGCCGACTTGGTCGTCATTCTTTATGAAGATAAGGAGCGCCACATCTGCGGGCTCATCTCTTCCGATCGCGGGTTGGACAGCGTGGCGTTGGCGCTGCCGTTCAAGCCAGTGGGCACGCGCAAGCTGGCGCGCATCTGTTTTACGGACAAAACCATCGTGGAAGCCGAGCAAGCGGTGATTCCGTTGTTGAAGCAGCGCATGGGGAAGAGGGGGTAATATTTGAAGTCACAAAAACGGACGGTCGTCGTTTTTTCACTACACGTACTTTTTGAGCGTTTCCGTTTCTTGCCACCGAGGGGCAAAAACGATACGATCTGCGCGTATGTTTCAACGACGCGCACACGTTTCCACGGATTCGGGCAAGATTCACGAGCTGCTCACGCGCGGGGTGGAGGCGGTGTATCCGGAGGCGGAGTGGTTGAAGCGCGAGCTCATGAGTGGGCGGCGGCTACGCGTGTACACCGGCTGGGATCCGACCTCGACCGATGTGCACATTGGTCACACGGCGTGGATGTGGAAGTTGCGACAGTTCCAAGAGCTCGGTCACGATGTGATTGTCTTGATGGGAACGTTCACGGCCACGCTCGGCGACCCGTCGGGTAAGGCCGATGCGCGCAAACCCATGACACTCCAAGAGACCAAGCGCAACACCAAGGGCTTCGTGGAGAAAACCAAGGCGATTTTCAACGTCCCCGGCAACCCCATCACCGTCAAAGCCAACCATGACTGGTTGGCCAAGATGTCGTTTGCCGACGTCATCGAAACGGCTGCGCATTTTACCGTGCAGCAGATGCTCGAGCGTGATATGTTTCAGCGGCGCATGCAAGGCGGGCACCCGGTGGGGCTCCACGAGTTTCTCTACCCGCTCATGCAGGGCTATGACTCGGTGGCGATGGATGTGGATGTGGAAGTGGGCGGCAACGATCAGACCTTCAACATGCTCGCCGGGCGGACGTTGCTCAAAAAGATGGAAGGGAAGGAGAAGGGGGTTGTGTCGCTGCGACTGGTGACCGACGCTTCCGGCCGCAAGA
Organism: uncultured Gammaproteobacteria bacterium; assembly: GCA_964636795.1. Taxonomy (GTDB): domain Bacteria; phylum Patescibacteriota; class Patescibacteriia; order UBA9934; family UBA11717; genus UBA11717. Next base: position 3,221 of record CAZWSS010000023.1, on the reverse strand, counting down.
TCGGAAAGAGTGAGGGCAATGCCATCAACATTGATGCCGAGCCGGAGGATTTGTTTGGTAAGGTCATGACGCTGCCCGATGAGGTGATTTGGGTGTGTTTTGAATCGTGCACGAATGTGCCCATGGAACGGATCACATTGATGCGATCAGACCTCGGCTCTGATCCACGGCGCGCCAAGGAGGAGTTGGCTTGGGAGATTGTGCGCATCTATCACAGCACCGAAGCGGCCGATCGCGCTCGGGCGCACTTCACATCAGTATTCGCGCAGAAGGAGATTCCCGATGAGATGCCGGAGTTTCGTTTGAAGGACGGCATGACGTATGTGGATGTGTTGGTGGCGACAGGGATCTGTGCCTCCAATTCCGATGCGCGCCGTCAGGTTGCCCAGAAGGCGATCAAGCTCGACGGTCAACTTGTGCATAACGCCGAGGTGCCTGCGCGTGCCGGAGTTTTACAGAAGGGCAAGCGCCACTTTGTGCGGCTGATTTCCTAGGTATGCAGACGGCCTACACCAAGGCGCGACTTGAAGGGCTCAAGGCGCTGAAGTCCGCGATCGGCAAAACCTACGCCCCCACGTTTAAAGAGTTGGAGCTGCCACCCCAAGCGTCGTTTGGCGACGTGGCGTTCCCGTGCTTTGCGCTCGCCAAAGGTCTCAAGCGCAACCCATCGGAGATTGCCACCGAGTTGGCGGCGCGCATCGGGCCAAAGGGAATCATCAAGTCCGTGGAGGCGCGCGGCCCCTACGTCAATTTCAAATTTGATCAGGTGGTATACGGCCAACGGGTAGTGGAAGAGATTTTGGAAGCGGGGGAGCGCTACGGCCACTCGGAAGGCGGCGCAGGGCGGCGGGTGATGGTGGAGTACGCCAACTTCAACACCCACAAAGAGGTGCATGTGGGGCATGTGCGCAACATGTCCGTGGGGCACCTGACCATCAACCTGCTGCGCGCTACCGGCCACACGGTGGTGGCGGCCTCCTACATCAACGACCTGGGTAACAACGTGGCCAAATGTCTGTGGGCCATGAAAAAGTTTCATGCGGACGAGGAGCCGGAGAAGGGTGATGAGATTAATTTTTTGGGGCGTGTGTACACGGAGGCCACGCGGGCGGCGGAGGAGAATGAGGAGGCGCGCGCGGAGATTTCTGAGATTCAGCATGCGCTGGAGGAGCGTCGCGGCGAATGGAGCAAGTTATGGAAGCAAACGCGGCAGTGGTCGGTGGACGCCATTTACAAAGTGTTTAAGGAGATGGAGATCCCCATAGACGTGCAGTACTACGAAAGTGCTGTGCTGGAAGACACCAAGAAGATCGTGAAGGACTTGATGAAGCGTGGGATCGCGATCAAGAGTCAGGGGGCCATCATCGTGGATTTGGAAGAGGAAGGGCTTGGGGCGAACCTGTTGGTGAAGTCTGACGGCACACACCTGTACAACGCAAAAGATCTTGCACTGGCGGCACGCAAGTCGGCGGAGTACGACCTGGACCGCAGCATCATTGTGGTGGACGTGCGCCAGTCGCTCGCGCTGCAGCAGCTCTTTGCCACGCTCAAGCGCATGGGCGGCGCTACGCCCTACGAGCACCTGTCCTACGGGTTCGTGACATTGCCCGAAGGCGCCATGTCGTCGCGCAAGGGCAACATCATCAAGTACGAGGACCTGCGTGATGCGCTCTTTGACGCGGCCGCCAAGGAGACGCGCGGGCGCCACGAGGAGTGGAGTGAACGCCAAGTGGAGGAGACGGCACGGGCGATTGCACGAGCCGCGATGGTGTTTGGTATGGCGCGGCAAGACCCCAACAAAGATATCGTATTTGATATTGACGAGGCCGTGGCGTTTGACGGCGTCTCGGGTCCGTACCTGCTCTACACGGTTTCGCGCATCCACAGTTTGATGGAGAAGGCCAACGTCAAGCCCGCGTTTGGCCCGCAGGCGGCCGACACGCCCGAAGCGGTGGAGTTGATTGGGCTCTTGGCGCGGTTCCCCGAGGTGGTGCGCGCGAGTGCGGCGGACTTGGCCTTGGCCGACGTGCCCCAGTACGCCTTTTCCCTCGCACAACAATTCTCTACCTACTACGGCGCGTGCCGGATCGTTGACCCCGAAAACGATCAAGCCACCGCCGCCCGACTTGCGCTCACGCAAGCCGTCCTGATAACGTTGGGCAATGCACTTCAACTCATGAATATTCCGTCACTCGAACGGATGTAATATGAAATCCAAGGGACCCGGAGGGGATACGATCATTGCGGAGGGAGTCAAAGTGGAGGGGGACTTTGTGAGTGATGGCAATGTGACCATTGAGGGGATGGTGCACGGGAACGTAGCCGCGGGAGGTGACATGTTTGTGGGCGAGCGCGCGGTGATTGACGCGGACGTGGCCGCCAAGAATTTGGTGCTGGCCGGCGTGATCAAGGGCAATGTGCGCGTGGCAGAGAAGGCGGAGTTGGGGCCTGCCTCTACGTTACAAGGGAACCTTACGGTGCAGGTGTTGAGTGTGGCGCCGGGTGCGCAGATCAACGGATCCATCACCATGCAGGCGCGCGGGAACGGAAAGAAGGAAGACGACGAGTAGAATGTATTGTTACTTATACGACACGTTCATCCAGGATCGAGAGCATGAGCGGGAGCTAACGGCGATTGAGCACCGGATCACCGACCTGGGATTGCAGGGCAAGATTGTTCGACTTGCCCTGTTTCGTGATCCGGTCGAGGCGCTGCGCCGCGAGGTGGCGGGCGGGGTGAAGACCGTGGTGTGCGTGGGCAATGACGACACGGTGCGGCGCGTGCTGGACGTGGCGGTCGAGACCGGAGTGTCTGTGGCGATTCTACCGGTGGGTGAGAGTAATGTGCTGGCGCGGGTGCTTGGGATCCCCCTGGGCGTGGAGGCCTGCGATGTGCTCTCGCAGCGCATCATTGAGACGTTGGACGTGGGGGTGGTGAACGGCAAACGGTTTTTGAGCGGGGTGCGCATGGAGCGCGGGCAGCCGCGGGTGCGGTCAGAGCGGGGCTACTCGGTGTTGGCGGCACGTGAGGCACCGGTGGAGGTACGCAACCTGTGCACAATGCCACCATCAACTCCCGATGATCTCTCCGATCCGACCGATGGGTGCCTGGATGTGGTTATTCATACAACGACTCGCAAGGGATTCCGTCGCCAAGAGCATCAAAGCTGTGTGCCACTCGATCGCGTCACTATTGAATACGATGCGCCGGTTACGGCACA
>CAZWSS010000022.1:0-10842 GCA_964636795.1 uncultured Gammaproteobacteria bacterium | reverse complement strand
GCCGTTGTAGCTCAGTCGGTAGAGCGCATCCATGGTAAGGATGAGGTCTCGGGTTCGATTCCCGACAACGGCTCCAGCGCCACCTTAGCTCAGCTGGTAGAGCACCGGTTTTGTAAACCGTAGGTCGTGAGTTCGAATCTCACAGGTGGCTCCAACCATCACATGGGTCGGTACCGAAGCGGTCAAATCCCGCCTTTGGCGGGACCCCGTCTAAAGTCCTGCCCGAGGCGGGACGAAAGCGGGGCGGGGCAGAAAACTGAAATGCACTACACCTACGTTCTTTATAGCCAAGCCCACGACCGATACTATATCGGTTCAACGGGGTGCCTGGATGACCGAGTGAGGCAGCATAACGCGGGTCAGACGCGATCGACAAAACCATTTCGACCCTGGGTGTTGGTTTATCAAGAGTCCTTTGATACCAGAACCGAGGCTCGAAAACGTGAGAATCAGATTAAACGATTCAAACGTGGAAGGGCTTTCGATGCGCTATTCAAATAGGGGTCGGTACCCAAGCGGTCAACGGGGGCAGACTGTAAATCTGCTGGCATCCGCCTTCGATGGTTCGAATCCATCCCGGCCCACCACAAAAACATCTCGCGTAGGCGAGGTGTTTTTATATGTGCTCTAGAGTTTTTACTCGCTCATCGAGCCGGTCTGTTCTTGTGCGGTTAGCAGCAAGCTCCACATCAAATACTTTCTGGACGCCCGCCAGACCGTCAATATGCTCATAAAGCCCGTCAACCTTTTCCTCAAACTCCTTTTTGGTCACCATGTGCTCCTTTACGTGGTTCTCCACCCCCACGAGCTTCAATAAGATTTTCTCCAAGACCTCTTTCATGCGTCGAGTATAGCATATGATAAAATCCACCTGAGACATTCAGATCAACACCTATGAAAATTACCCTGTGTGGCAGTTGCGCGTTTGTCTATGACATGGAGGCGATGGCGGTTACACTGACCTCGATGGGGCACGAGGTGCAGTATCCGCCCGTGCCTTGCCAATAGCTAAAAGCAAATAGCGACTCGACGGCTTGACGCGCGACCAAGGCCTTGATACCCTCTGCCCACATTCACGCAACGTTATGTCGCAAGATAACATGATCAAGCTGGAGTGCACGGTGTGCAAGACCGTCAACTATCACTCCCACAAGAACAAGAAGACGCTCAAGGAGCGACTCGAGCTCAAGAAGTTCTGCAAGCAGTGCAGCAAGCACGAGACGCACAAGGAAACAAAATAGAGCCACGCGGCTCTATTTTTCTATCTTCGTCAGAAGATCGTTCGTTCCTTGGAGTCCTTGATGATCGCAAACGCTTCCTCGGCTGTATCCACGATGTGAAAAAGCTCCAGGTCTTGAGCGTCAATGGTCTGCATGGCCTCCAAGCATTGCTCCTTTACCCATGCCATCAGCCCATCCCAGAACTCGTGGCCAAGGAGCACCACCGGCACGGGGCTCATTTTTTTTGTTTGAATGAGCGTGATGACTTCAAAAAATTCATCCAAGGTGCCGTAGCCGCCCGGGCAAAAGATGTAGGCCTGCCCCGAGGCGGTGAGCATCACCTTGCGCGTAAAGAAATAGTGGAACGCCTTGCTGCGCGTGACATACGGGTTCACGCGTTGCTCGTTGGGGAGTTGGATGTTGATGCCAAGCGATGGCGCCCCTGCCTCATACGCGCCGCGGTTGGCGGCTTCCATCAGCCCCGGACCGCCGCCCGTGATGGTGCTAAAACCAGCCTCGCCCAACAGGCGCGTGAGCCGCACCACTTCTTGGTACCAATGATCGCTTTCGGGGATGCGCGCCGAGCCAAACACGGTCACCTCGCGGCTGGACGTGGAGAGAAACTGAAAGCCCTCCACAAACTCTGCCATGATGCGGAAGATGCGCCAAGTGACGTCTGCCATGCTCTGCGCCGGTGGGACTACGTCGGGCGTTTCAGAAGTTGCGGCGGGGAAGCGGCACACACCATCGGCACAACCTTCATCTAGGAGTGGTCTGTTTTTCTTTATCATGTAAGGTGAGTATACCATGGCGTCTTGCTCGTGTAGAATGAATTCATATCCGTAATGTCACACGTATGCGATTCACATATTTTTTTGGTGCGTTGGTGTTGCTGGGGGCTGGCTGTATCTCGGTGCCGGTCGAAGACAAAGGCATAGAACCCGCGCCTACGGCGAACATCGAAGCGGAAGAGAGCCCGCCGTTGTTGGTTCCGGTTGATCCCAACCAAGGCGTGGAGGAAATGGTTGTCGAAGAACCGACACCATCACCGGTTATAGAGTCCTTCTCGCTCACGGCGCGGCAGTGGTCGTTTGAGCCGTCAACCATCACCGTCAAGAAGGATGATACCGTGCGGCTGTCGATTGCGAGCGTGGATGTTCGGCACGGATTTAAGCTCCCGACCTTCGGCGTAGACGCCACCCTAGAGCCCAATCAAACCACCACTGTGGAGTTTGTGGCAGACAAGGCCGGCACCTTCTCCTTCTTCTGCAACATCTTTTGCGGTGATGGCCATGGCGCCATGAACGGCACTCTGACGGTTACGGAGTAGCCCTATATAAGGTAATTCTAGTATTCTAGTTACTAGAAAGAGCCAAGGCGTGTTTGACAATGGGCTTGGCTCGTGGTACTTTTATAGCGCTTCTCTTGTTCAACGTTTTACGTAATGAGGGTAAGCCCATTAATTCATACCAGTGTTCTTGCCTTTGTTATGCAGAACAAGTTGTTTGTCGGGAATCTTTCCTGGAACACGGACGATCAGGCGTTGCAAGACGCCTTCAGCCCCTACGGGTCGATCACGTCCGCCCATGTAGTCACCGATCGCGAGAGCGGTCGCAGCCGCGGGTTCGGGTTCGTGGAATTCGCCGACGACGCGTCTGCCAAGGCCGCGATGGATGCGCTGGAGGGTTCCGACCTCGATGGTCGCACCATCCATGTATCCGTTGCTCGCCCGCCAGCAGCGCGCGAGTAAGCAAGAACAGTCATCGGGAAACCGGTGGCTGTTTTGTTTTTGTGGGCTTTCGATTGACAGGACTGCTCCGATCGCCTATACTCCGCCCGTTGTACTGACACATCTGTGGATTTTCGAAACATTGCCATTATTGCTCACGTTGATCACGGCAAGACCACATTGGTGGATGCCATGCTCAAACAGTCCGGCACCTTCACCGATCGCGAAGTGATCGAGGAACGAGTGATGGACAGCAACGCGCTTGAGAAAGAGCGCGGCATTACGATTTATGCCAAGAACACGGCCATCAAACTGGGCGACGTCAAAGTGAATATCGTTGACACGCCCGGCCACGCGGACTTTGGGTCGGAAGTGGAGCGTGGGCTGCGCATGGTGGATTCGGTGCTGTTGCTTGTTGACGCCTACGAGGGCCCCATGCCCCAGACCAAGTTTGTGCTGCGCAAGTCGCTGGAGCTTGGATTGAAGCCTATTGTGGTCTTGAACAAGATTGACAAGCCCTCGGCACGGCCCGACGAGGTGCTGGACATGGTGTTTGATCTTTTCGTGGAGCTTGGCGCCACGCCCGAGCAGCTGGACTTCAAGTATATTTATACGGTCGCGCGCGATGGGATTGCCAAGCGCGATCTGAAGGACGAGAGCACCACGCTCCAGCCACTGTTTGATTTGATTTTGGAAACGGTACCACCCGCGGCATCAGACATTGACTGTCCACTGCGCATGCAGCCCGCTAACCTCGCCTACGACAGCTTCGTGGGGCGCATGGGGCTTGGGCGCGTGTACGAGGGCACGGTGCGCGTGGGCATGCCGGTGACGGTGATCAAGCTCGATGAGTCGCGCGAGTCCCAGAAAATCACCAAGGTCTTCACCACGGTCGGACTCCACAAGATTCCGGTGGAAGAGGCGTACGCGGGAGACATTGTCTTGATCGCGGGGATTTCTGACATCAATGTGGGAGAGACAATTGCGTCGGATGCCAACGCGGAGCCGTTGCCGGTGATTGCGGTGGACTTGCCCACGTTGACCATGGACTTCTTGGTCAATGATTCGCCGTTGGCCGGTCGCGAAGGCGAGTTTCTTACGTCGCGTCAAATCCGGGCGCGATTGGAGAAAGAGCTTGAGACCAACGTGGGGCTGCAGATCGAATTCCCCGAGAACGCCGACGTGTTCAAAGTGAGTGGCCGAGGCGAGTTGCACCTGTCCGTGCTCGTGGAAACCATGCGCCGCGAAGGGTTTGAATTGCAAGTTGGGCAGCCACAAGTGATCTTTCGCGAAGAGAAGGGGGAGAAGATGGAGCCCTATGAGGCCGTGGTGATCGACGTGCCCGACGAGTTTTCCGGTCGCGTCATTGAGGCCATGGGGAAGCGCAAGGGAGAGATGGCCAACATGCAAAGCAAGGATGGCTCCACGCGCCTGGAGTACATCATTCCCACACGCGGACTCTTGGGCTACCGTATGGAGTTTTTAACGGCGACCCGTGGTGAAGGAACGCTTTCGCATATCTTCTTGCGCTACGGTGCACACAAGGGGGTCATTGAGCGCCGCACGACCGGTTCCATCATCTCCGGTTTTGCAGGCAAGACCACGGGCTATGCGCTCTACAACCTGCAACAGCGCGGCATGCTCTTTGTGGGACCGGGCGTGGAGGTGTACGAGGGGATGGTCATTGGCGACTCCATGAAGGAAGAGATGTCGGTGAATCCCACCAAGGCAAAACAGATGAGCAACATGCGCGCGAGCGGATCGGATGATGCCATCTTGCTTACGCCGCCCTTGGATATGACGCTTGAGCGCGCGTTGGAGTATATTGATGAGTCGGAGTACGTGGAGGTAACGCCTTCGTTAATTCGGGTGCGCAAAAAGCTGCTGCGGGAGACCGATCGCCGCCGAAGCGCATCGAAAACGTGACTATGAACCGTGAAGAGGTTTCAGGAACAGACGGATTTTTTGGACTTGGACTGGCTCCGAACTTGCTCTCGATTGTCGAGCGGTTTGGATTTGCCAACCCCACGCCTATTCAAAAGAAAGCCATCCCCGTGGCGTTGGAAGGGAAGGATGTGATTGGGGTCGCGCAGACAGGGACCGGCAAGACATTGGCGTTTGCACTGCCCATGATGCAACGGCTGGCCACAACCAAGGGGCGCGGGTTGATTGTGCTGCCCACGCGCGAACTGGCGCTACAGGTAGACGAGACGCTCCAAAAAGTTGGGCGTTCCATCAAACTGCGCACGGCGGTGCTGATCGGCGGCGCGTCTATGCACATGCAAAAGCAGGCCTTGCGTCGAGACCCACATATTATTGTGGTTACGCCCGGGCGGCTGATTGATCACTTGGAGCAAGGCACCGTCAAACTCGATCGCGTCAATATTCTTGTGCTGGATGAGGCCGATCGCATGTTTGACATGGGTTTTGCGCCACAGATCAAGCGTATCTTGGAGCATGTGCCCGGTGAACGGCAGACGATGTTGTTCTCGGCGACCATGCCCCAAGAGATCGTGCAGTTGGCGACAAAGCATATGCAGCTGCCGGTGCGCGTGGAGGTGGCGCAACATGGCACCACGGCCGAGAAGGTCGAACAAGAGTTTTTTATTGTGTCTAAAGGCGCCAAGATGCCGCTGTTAGAGTCGCTGCTTGTAGCACACAAGGGGACGGTACTTGTATTTTCCCGCACCAAGTACGGCGCGCGTAACATTGCGCGACAGTTAAACACCAAGGGGTTCACCACAGCCGAGCTGCACTCCAACCGATCGCTTGCCCAGCGTAAGCAGGCGCTCAATGGGTTTAAAAACGGGGTCTACCGTGTGCTGGTGGCCACTGACATTGCCGCGCGTGGGATTGATGTGAAGCAAATCGAACTCGTAATCAACTTTGATCTGCCCGATCAGATCACCGATTACGTGCATCGCATCGGGCGCACCGGGCGCGCGGGACATTCCGGCAAGGCCATTTCCTTTGCCACGCCCGACCAGCGCGGGGACATGCAAGCCATCGAGCGTCTGACGCGCAACAAGATTCGCGTGAGTCCGCTCCCTTTGCACATCAAAGCCGTGCCTTCCTCGACACCCTCGGGACGGTTTGACGACGCCGAGCGACCGCGCAGCGCGCGCCACCGATCACTCCAGGGCACATCGCGCCCACCGTTTCGCGGACGTCGGTCATCGGGTGGAAGCCGTGGCGGCACATCGGGCAGCGGATCCAGCCGTCGGAAGTTCTCCGGTCGGCGGTCGTATCGGTAATTGTGACTTTAGCCAGCGCAGCCAAGAAGCCCCCATATTGTGGGGGCTTTTTTGGTAGAGATTGCTTCTAGAGCTTGTGGAGTGAAAAAGTGACGACCGTCAATTTTTTCAACTCGGTTTTTGTCGGAGAGGCGCAGCGCACACGACCGTGCACGGGAGCAAAAAAGGAGATATTGCCAGCTCATCTTGTACGTTAGCTCATACTTCACAAGAAAAAATAGCGAAGTGAAATATTGACGGTCGTCAATATTTCCGGCTTGATTCGTAGCTTGATGGCGCTACACTCCGCTGATGAAGATGTATCCGATCGCAAAGATGGCCAAGTCGGCGAAGGCGTGGGAGATCCATGGGGCGATCAAGGATGATGTTCGGCGATAAAGCCACATCCAAAAGGCACCGGCTACAAAGACGCCAAACGACATCAGCACCGCCCACCACCCCGGGAAGAGCTGCCATAAGATGACGATGTGGTGCAGGGTAAAGGCGAGAGCGGCTGTCAGGACGGCGGCGCGATGTGACATCAGCTTTGTCAACGATGCTCCCACGTAGCCGCGCCAGTACCACTCCTCGAGAAGAGAGTGTGTAAGGGAGAACGCGATGGCGATGGGGATGTACCACGCTGCAGGAATGAGAGTGGCGGCGCCGGACTGGACGGAGCTCACAAATGGAGCGAGCGAGGAGGAAAAGAGGGTGAAGAGGCCAAGAAGGATGGCGGTGATGATGAGGCCGTAGAAAACGCCGAGAGTGAGCGACCGACGAGAGAAAGCAAACGATCGTTTGATAGCGCTGGAACCAAGGGCACGCCACCCGATCACGGCGATGACAATCATGGCGACCTTTACCGCAGTATAAACTGGTTGCGCCCACGCGTCGTCCGCAAGCCAGAAGAAGTATAGTAGGGCGCCAAAAGGCGGCAGGAGGATGGCGAGCGCGAGGAGGAGGTGACGTTGCATACGCAACGGATCGTATCATGGAGCGGATGAAGAGCGAACAGGATCAATATATCGAGTAGGAGTAGCAGAGAGGTGCTAGAATAGGGACATGAGAGAACCACACGAAAACTGCTCGCTGTGCAAGAAGATTCCGGAGCAACAGCACCAAGATGGCATCAAAGACGGAAACGTGATGATCCCCATCCACATGGAGGGCTTTACCGGTTGGGAGGGGCAGGACTTGCTATCGGGCTACAAGAACTTCAAAGTGATCTGCCCCGAATGCGCCACGGAGTACTTGGTAGAGGTGGACGTGGAGCCGTACGTGTGGGATGTGGATGTTACACGCCTGGCGGGCGTGATGAAAAACTACAAGGGCTCCTATGGTTAGATCAGGTGCGCGGCGGTGAGGACCCGATGGGGGGAGACCAAGAAGATGCCGCGGGCGTTGCGCGTCCTGGCTTCTTCCAACCGATGAGCAAACAGAAGGTCAATGTCGCTCAAACGCTGCGCCGATCCACCGTGCACCACCAACGGATCCACAAATCGTGGCTTGGCAAACGATGGGGTGGTTTCTTTGGGGAGATGATCGAGGGCGTGCAAGCGAAGGACGCGCAGCAGCTCGTCAATGATGGGGTCTGGGGCACAGGTGATTTTTTGCATAACCGCCTGGTCGTCCGAGTCGAAGTCCTCCATGAAAATGCGCCCAAGCTCCAGGGCGCGCTCCAACACGCGAACAAACAATCGGTAGCGCGACATCCCTTCATATCCACGCCACACGGTGTCTTGGAGGTGGATGTAGGCATCAGCGAAGATGCGAGCGGCCTCGAGGTCACTGAATGCGGTACGGTTTTGGAAGGTGGTGAGGTATGCAAAACACTTCGTGGCGGCATTGGACGGCATTTGCCGCAGGGCATAGTCCACGCGGTCGGCGCAGAGGTTGGGGATCTCGGATTCGAGCAACGGGAAAAAGTGATAATCCACGATACGATCAATGGAGAAGCCGAACCGACTCAAAATCTCGGGGATCTCGGATGCGCGGAGAAACTTCTCGTGGCGATGGTCTTGGTAGCTGTCTTGCTGTTCGCTTTTGTAGAACCAATCCACCACGTGAGAGAACGCGGTGTGGGAAACGTCGTACAGCAAACCGGCGGCCTGCTCCTCCACCGACGCTCCGAGGTGCCTCAACAGGAGCATGACGCCCGCCGAGTGCTCGTAGCGCGAAAACCCGGCGGCAACATGAAACTCACGAGGCAGACCAAGCTGTTCAATACGCTGTAGTCGTACGATGGACGGACATTCCAACAGCGCCAAGAGCACGGGTTCGTGGATTTTATGATCTCCATGGATGCGATCGTGGAGGGTCATGGGTTACTTCACCCAATCTTTCCATTGTTTTGGCCAATCGCGCATACCAACTACTTTGATCGGCAACAGTCATGGTGAAGGGCATGGCAGATCCACGCACCGGCAAACCCATAAACGAAGCTCAAGATGCCGCCCCAGATGATGCTGCCAATGCCAAACCCTTGGAAACCGGGAAACACGAGCTTCAATGAAAGAAGATGTTGGGCGAGGACGTCTGCCTCGTAGGGGAAGACGGCCGGCCAGATAAGGCACAGGGCGTACAGAATAATGATAAAAAGACCGACACGCGAAGCATGGGGTACGAAGGATGTCTTCATACAAAATATGATGTGGCCATAGTTTGGCCTATGCTCACAGGATAGCACGTGTCTTTCAATGTGTTTACGCCTCGCCGATCTCTGGGCTGCCAAATACGGCGGTTTCCGCAACGGACTTATGTGCTTCTGCGAGAGCATTGAGATCCTTCATGGCAGCAGAGAACTCGCGTACGGCTTTTCGGTAGAGGTTGTGAAGATTCCGAGTGTGTTCAACGAGTTTCCTTGCATCCGGGCTCGCCAAGGATGCGTCGGTCTCCTTCAACATCTCATTCCAAAGCGCCAATTGTTCTTGAATGCCTCGAGCAGAAGACAGGGCGGTCTCTACACGTGTTGCCGCCTCCTCCAAATCCTGCTCCAACTGATCCAGCCCTCGTTCCGGAGAGGCAGGATGTTCGACTTTTGCTCCAAAGGAACCTCGCTCGATAAATGCCATACGGTATGTGTGGTGAGTAGATGTGAGTAAAGTAAAGGAATGGAGTCAGATTTTGAAGCTTGCACGATGCTTTAACAACGCTCGTGGCAGGGGCGGGGGGAATCGAACCCACGTTACCGGTTTTGGAGACCGGCGTCCTACCATTGAACGACGCCCCTATCAAGAGCGTTGTTATCTAAGACCAAGTCGTTTAAGGAGTCCCGTGTAAGCCGAGCCGAATTGCTTCAACTTGCGTTCGCGCCGGATCGCATCGGTTCTCGTCGTATAGGCCTCATAGTACACGAGATCGGCCGGGAGCCGCTTTTTAGTTGAGTCGATCTTTGCGTCTTGATGTTGCTGCAATCGGCGACCGATATCGTCGGTCTGCCCAATTATAGTATCCCTGATCCTTTTGACTTCTCAACAGATAGACAAAGTACATAACCGGTTTTGGATCCCGCCCCTCTGCGGGAGTAATGTAGCAAAGAAGCTCGCGCGTGACAACGGAGCGGAGCATCCTTCTTCATTTTTACCTGCGTCGCAGGACAAAAACGAGAGCAAGAATAACGAGAGCTAATATCCCACCCCCGATCCACCAGAGGTTTTTCACACCGAAATCACCTACGGCCATGGGACGGTCTGCGCGATCTTCTCCCGTAAGATTTGACTGACCCAATACGGATCCTTTCTCATCTATCGTTATTTTCTTCCCTTCCGACACTTCCACCTCACGCTGATCAACACTCCCTTTCACATACGCCTTGTCCTCATACACAAGCACGGTCATCACTTTCGTATTTTCATCATACTCAACCTGCATCTCACTGCCACGAATGGCCGCGTTGGCTCCGTTCGGTGTGCTAATCGAAAAATCGCTACGGATGGAGGCCGGCTGCTGAATGATCGCCCCCACGTTTCCTACCGAAAGAAGCGCGCGACCGGTGCGCCGAAGCGCATTGAGTTCAAACGTATCCAGACGCAGTTGTGTCAGCGGCTGTATGATGATGGAACCAAAACCGGTATTGAGCCAAATATTTCCGTTGAATCCGGTCGCCGCCGTATCACCAATCTTTATGATGTCGCCCGCTTTCAACGGAGTAAACCCCTTCTCACCCGCAGACCGTTTCTCCACCTCTCCCTGTGCCTTTGACACAACGGTTACGCCGTCGGCAGGCGCACGTACAAAGCCAGTCCAGTCATACTTCCTTACTTCCGGTGCCTGCTCAAAATAACGATCCAGATCGCAAATCCCGCCCGCCCCATCGCGCCACTTTGCACACTCCACTCCTTCACCCACATACGTGTGCGTAAGTTTTCCACTAAAACGCATGATATTTGCATCATCCAAATCGCCTACAAAATGATCCCCACTGGAACGCATGGTGGAACCCGGCACGACCGGGTCGCCCTGACCGCCAACCGGCTGCCCGTCATAGGTTCGCGTAACATCATTCACTACGGTAACGTCCAGGTGGCCATTCTGATATGTTCCCGTGATACCTTTCTTCTGTTCACAGGAAATGCCCGCGCGAAGACAGTACGACTCCGAGGAGCCAAGCGAGGCCTGATATTCCTGCTCCACCACTTTACCGTCAACCACCAAAACACCG
>CAZWSS010000021.1:5008-11044 GCA_964636795.1 uncultured Gammaproteobacteria bacterium | reverse complement strand
TCCCATCATTTCAACGCTCAAAACATATCCTATCGGGCAACAAGTTCAAGTCACCTGTGAGAGAGACGGCACTCCCGTGAAGAGCAATAGGGCCTCTACCCCTTTTGGAGTAGGGAAAGCGGATGTTGACTCGGCCGGGGCTCATGTGCAGTACACCTATACGCTCGACAACACCTGGAGCACCCTCGTAATGACCCACAGCAACTCCATCACAGGCGTGGATCTGACTTATACGTTTGAAAGAAACTAATGCGACGATATGGCCTGGCCTTTCCTGATCCTGCTGTTTAGTGTCGGCGGCTTTGCGCTCTCCATATACATCTATACAAAAAAACGGCGCGCGCAGCCGCTCATGTGTCCACTCAAAGGGAACTGCCACGCCGTCGTCACAAGTGAATACTCAAAGTTTCTTGGGGTGCCTGTAGAGAGAATCGGGATGACCTACTACGGGTTGATTGCCGTCGGATACGCCGCCGCGCTCGCCGTGCCAAATCTTGCCCCCGTCGCGGCTTACGTGTTGGTGCCGATGACGACAGCGGCCGCGCTGTTCTCCGTCTACTTGTCCTTCATCCAGTTTTTTTCGTTGAAGCAAATCTGTACGTGGTGCCTTGTCTCCGCTCTGCTCTGCCTGACCATCTTTGGCATCGCTCTATCGCAGTCCATCAATCTGGTCTCGCCGTTCCTAGTGGTGATCACGATTCCGCTCGTGGTCGTGCACACGCTGGCCGCCGCCATCGGGGTGGGCACCGCCACGGTCGTAGACGTCTTGTTCTTCCGCTTCCTCCGCGACTTCCGCATCTCGAAATTTGAATCACAGATTCTCAACATCGGCTCCCAAATTATTTGGGGAGCCCTGGGCATTCTGCTTGTGAGCGGCCTGGGTCTTTATCTCCCCCATATCATGGAACTCAACCAAGATGCCTCGTTCTTGGTGAAGATGATCGTCCTCGCCATCCTCATTCTCAACGGCGCCGCGCTCAATCTCTACCTGGCTCCGCGCTTGGTGCACATGACATTCCGCAAAGGCCTCACCACCCCGCAGCAAACGCTCTGCCGCATCCGTCACAGCGCGTTCCTGCAAGGTGGCGTGTCGTTCGTGTCGTGGTACAGCGTGTTTATCCTCGGCGTGTGGCAAGAGAACCCGTTCGCATTTAGACCCCTCATGGCCACCTACCTCGTCCTGATCGTCCTGGCTCTGATTGTCGGCCAGCTCTTGGAGCGCTTCTACGTTCGCCGCGCCAACGGATCGTAGTCATTCAACACAAATCGCTGCGGAGCTGCCGCCCATTCGCCCGCATACGCAACCCCGATCCGCGGGGTTGTTTGTATGGCGCTCGATGCGATGGTGATGCCACGGTCTTCGATCCACAACCCGTTTTGATCAGCCGCCGAGGTGCCCAATAAGGCCCCCGTCACATGAAAGTATTTCGTGAGTCGCCCGGGACCCTGCGCGTCTTGCACCCCTCGAATCAAAATCGCCGCCGGATAACCGGCCTCGCGTGTCACTACATTGAGCATCCAGTGCATGCCATAGCACAGGTACACGTACCAGTGCCCGGCTGGGCCGAACATGACCGCATTGCGCGCGGTCTTGCCTTTGTGCGCATGCGAAGCGCGATCATTAAACCCGTCGTACGCCTCCACCTCGGTAATCATGGACGCAACCTCACACCCACGCCATTGACGCACCAAAACCAAACCGAGCAAGTCGCACGCAACCTGCTCGGTGGGACGATCGTAAAACTGTTTTGGGAGAGGTCGCGGCACTAATCGAGATAGTTGTCGTTGATGGAGGCCACCGAGTTCGTCTCAACATCCACGTCAAACTCCAGCGCAAACTCAATCCAATGGCTGAAGACGTAGTTGGTGTAAAACGCCTCCGACACGTCGTCAATCATCTGATTCCAGTTGGCTCCATAGAGCTCCTCGGCCAGCGTTTCGGTGGCAATCTGGCGCAATCTCCCATAACGCGCCACTGCATAAACCGTGTTGACGGAGGGAAACTTCACCATCCTAACGCCCGGGTGGTAGGTCACATTGGCGCCAAGTGGGTAGGACGCCATCATGGCTGCGGTGATGATGTGGATGTTGGACCAATCGGTATACCAAGTGAAGTAGGCCTTCTCGTTGGGGAACGCATGGCGTGTGCCTTCATTGTCCAAAAAGTACACGGTGCGGCAGGGGTGCGTGAAGTCCTCGCCGCCCGGGCAGGCGGTCTTGATGAGCACGGGAGAAGCGGCAACGATCTCTGCCGACGTCCATTCGGTCGCATCAACCTCACTTGGCAACTCATCGGAGTCACTCAATGGCGCGGCGGAAACCGAGATGATGCGCGAAGGTCCCTTGGTTTCGTTGCCGAGTGTGTCGTGGCACACCGCACGAATGCTGTTGGCGGAGCGAAACGTGGTGAAGGTGTAGGAGGTCTGCCATCGTCCAACGTAGGAGTTGTAGGTCATGGGGGTCTCGTAGATGCTCGATACGAGCAGCGTGCAGTCGGCCACACCCGAAGAGTCGGAAGCCGTCGCCCAGTAGGTTTGCGGCACCGTGTATACCGCCTCGAGTGGCATGACTGCGCTCACGGTGGGGCCATCCGTGTCCACGATGGCTTGGGCAGAGGAAAAGGCAAACAGTAAAGAGAATACCGTGAGCAAGGTGAAGAGCCGGATTGCTTTTTCCATAGGTCCTATGAATTCTATTAGTCTTAGAATCTTACCGGGATTTGAACAGAACGATCGTACTCTGGCAGACCGGACGGATTGTCGGCACGGAGAACCAACGCCCCACGGTCTGCAAACCCATCCGGAACGGAGAAGGTGATGATCCCTTGGAATGGAACAAACTCTTCCGTCATCCAATCGCCCTGCGCTTGCACATATCCCTCGGCCAGAATGCGCCCATCCCAATCCACAAGCATCATGGGCGCCGACGCCTCAAAGTACCACGACCCGCGCGCACGGCCTTCCACCACCAACGGCGACGTGACCCGCTGCCCGATCAACGGCAGCGTAGGGACAATCTCGTCACGATCCGTGTTTACATACTGGATGGTCGGCGCCAACTCCTCGTCTGGTCGAAGGACGACGACTGCTCCCAGCACCAGCCCCATAACAACGATCACAATGAGGGAGATAAGGAGTGGGGTCTTCATAATGAAAAAGCATATCACTGAATGTCGCTTGAACAAAGTCGCCAAATCGGCTATGCTGGGCGCATGAAATGTTCGTGGGCAATGCGCATGTTCGTTGTGGCCATTATGGTTGGCGTATCGTTTGGCGCGCTCATGCATCCGATAATGGCGGGTAACACCGACCCCATGCATGCCGAGATGCTCTGTTGCGACCCCATCGTCACGGAGCAAAGCGCAGCGCCCTCTGTGGTTGCTCTCTCCATTGACGTCACGCCAACGCCTCTCCCACCGTTTGCCTCACCTGCATCAATTTCCCACAAGATCTCCGCGCTACGACCGTCTTTGTTTCTCCCCAAAATTCCCAAGCAGCTCGTTTTGACCGGAAGCACCATCATGCGTGAGTGAGCGCGTCGCCTTTGCCGTTTGCGACCCACTCATTATCTCGTATGCATCAAAAAACCATTCCTGTTCGCGGCATGCACTGCCGCTCTTGTGAGTTGCTCCTGGAAGAGTCCCTCGGAAAAATCCAAGGCGTCTGCCACGTAAAAGCCAACCAGAAGCGCGGGCTGATCACGCTTACCTGTGGCGATGACCTCCCCAGCGAACGCGAAGTGTCGCGCGCCATTGAAACCGCCGGCTACAGCGTCGGCCAAACCGGTCCCCTCCCCTGGATCACGGACAACATGCATGACTGGCGCCTCGTGATCTTTGGCGCCGCCATCTTGGTCATTCTGTACTTCGTCCTGCGCAGTACGGGGCTCTTAAATTTCGCCATCGGCGACCAAAGCATGACGGTATCATTCGCGATCATCCTCGGGCTGATCGCGGGTGTGTCCACCTGTATGGCCATCGTGGGCGGCCTTATCTTGGGCATCTCCGCGCGCCACGCCGAACGTCATCCCGAGGCCACCGCGTGGCAAAAGTTTCGCCCACATCTGTTCTTCAACCTCGGTCGCGTGGCAGGGTATGCCGCTTTGGGCGGCCTCTTGGGCGCCATCGGCAGTGCGCTCTCCCCAAGCGGCACGGTGCTCGCCATGCTCACGATTGTTGTGGGAGCCGTGATGGTCCTGCTCGGTCTCAAACTCACCAACATCTCCCCAAGGCTTTCTGCCATCTCACTTACCTTACCGCCCGCGATCGCACGGCTTGTGGGTGCCAACAAGCACACGAAAGAGTATAGCCATACCACCTCCATGATTTCGGGCGCGCTGACCTTCTTTCTGCCCTGCGGCTTCACCCAGGCCATGCAGCTCTACGCCATCTCGGTGGGTGACGCCAAAACCGGCGCCATTATCTTGGGTGCGTTCGCGCTTGGCACTGCACCGGCCTTGCTTGGCATTGGCGGCCTCTCGTCCATCATGAAGGGTACGCGGGCGAAGCTATTCTATGCCACCGCCGGCTTGGCCGTGCTGCTCTTTGGCTTCTACAATGTCCGTAACGGCCTTGGACTCATTCCATGGCGTGTCGAGCCGAGTGGTGTGGTTGGAGCACCGGCCGTGGCCAGCGCAGATGTGCAGGTGCTCGAGATGACACAAAGTGATAGTGGCTACTCACCAAACCGTCTGACGGTGAAAAATGGTGTGCCGGTGCGTTGGCAGATCAATTCGCTCTCACCCTACACTTGCGCGTCGTCCATCTCGGTGCCCTCCCTTGGCATCCGCGGCACGCTCAAGCCAGGCCTCAACCTGATCGAGTTTACTCCCACGCGCACCGGCTCCATTCCCTTCTCCTGTTCCATGGGCATGTACCGCGGCTCGATTACCGTCACCGACTAATATGCAACAAACATTGAGGATCACCGGCATGCATTGCACTTCCTGTGCCGGCATCATTGAGAGCCGCGTCAAAAAAATCCCAGGCGTTGCCAACGTGCGCGTCAACTTTGCCGCCGAAAAGGCACAGGTGGAGTTTGACGAGACACAGACGAACGCGGATCACCTCATCGAAATCGTCAAAAAAGCCGGCTACAATGCCGAAATCGCCTCAACGATCACGCCCGAGAGCGAACACAAACGTCGTGCCGAGGAAATCAAACGATGGTGGAAGAAGTTTGTTTGGGGGTTCGCCTTCTCTGCACCGATGCTCTACTTCATGCTCCTCGACTTCTTCTCGTTCCTTCCGGGTGGAGTCGTCCTGCTGCCATGGGTCGGCATCGTCTCCTTTGCCCTCGCCACGCCGGTTCAGTTTGTGATCGGCGCCGGATTCTACAAGGGCATGTGGTCGAGTTTGCGGATAAAGATGTTCAACATGGACAGTTTGATTGCCATCGGCACCTCGGCGGCCTTCATCTACAGTGTGGTGAACTTCCTCGTCTACGCCATTGGCAACGGGACGGTGATCGGTCTCTTGGGTGACAAGATCCCCGAGCTCTACTTTGAAACCGCCGCGTTCCTGATCACCTTTGTGGTGCTTGGTAAATGGTTGGAGAGCAAGGCCAAGGGGCGAACGTCCGAAGCCGTGTCCAAGCTGATGGAGCTCCAAGCCAAGACCGCGCGCGTGGTGCGCAATGGTCAGACACTCGATATCCCGATCGGTGAAGTGGTTGTTGGTGACATCGTCGTGGTTCGGCCCGGTGAGAAGGTTCCCGTTGATGGCATCGTGACTACGGGCGGATCGTCGGTGGATGAGTCCATGCTCACAGGTGAAAGTTTGCCGATGGAAAAGTACGAGGGCGCTCACGTGATTGGCGGCACGGTGAACAAGACCGGCAGCTTCGAGTTCCGCGCGACGAAAATTGGCAGCGACACGGTGCTCGCGCAGATCGTGAAACTCGTCGAGGAGGCTCAAAGTTCGCGCGCTCCTATTCAGGCATTTGCCGATCGTGTGTCCTCGTGGTTTGTACCGGCCGTAATTGGTGTGGCGGTGCTCACGTTCATTGTCTGGTTTCTCTTCCTTGGCGCTCCGCTCTC
>CAZWSS010000021.1:0-4998 GCA_964636795.1 uncultured Gammaproteobacteria bacterium | reverse complement strand
CCGCCGTGATCGTCATTGCGTGCCCATGCGCCCTCGGCCTTGCTACACCAACCGCGATCATGGTTGCTACGGGTAAGGGCGCGGAAAGCGGCATCCTCATCAAGGGCGGCGAGCCGCTGGAGGCCGCCTGCCGCATAGACACCATCATCTTTGACAAGACCGGCACGCTCACGCATGGCAAACCGATCGTCACCGACATCGTGGGCGTTGGGTGGTCAGATGAGGACAAGATCCTCTCCATTGCTGCCGGCATTGAACGCAAATCCGAGCACCCGTTGGCAGAAGCCATCGTGCGCGAGGCAGAACATGAGGGCGTTCCGATGGTCACGACTACAACGTTTCGCGCCATTCCCGGACAAGGCGTAGAGGCAGAAGTAGATGGCGTCCGTTACTTCTTGGGCAAT
Organism: uncultured Gammaproteobacteria bacterium; assembly: GCA_964636795.1. GTDB lineage: Bacteria > Patescibacteriota > Patescibacteriia > UBA9934 > UBA11717 > UBA11717. The sequence continues at coordinate 4,594 of CAZWSS010000021.1, read as the reverse complement.
CGCGCCCTGATCGGTGCCATGCTCCCTGATCGTGTAGCAGAAGCCGAGCACAAACTGCGCAAACTCGAAGAGCAAGGCAAGACGGCGATGTTGCTCGCCAACAGCACCGAGCTGCTCGGGATTGTTGCCGTAGCAGATACACTCAAAGAAAGTTCCGCGCGTGCCGTTGAAAAGCTCAAGTCCATGGGAATCCGGGTGTACATGTTGACCGGTGACAACGCACGCACGGCGGAGGCGATCGCCAAGCAAGTCGGGATCACTGACATCCTCGCCGAAGTCATGCCCAACGCCAAGGCAAATGAAGTCAAGAAGTTGCAAAGCGCCGGTTTCAAAGTCGCCATGGTCGGCGATGGCGTCAACGACGGCCCCGCACTCGCGCAAGCCGATCTGGGAATCGCCATGGGCAGTGGCACAGATGTGGCCATGGAGTCCGGCGGGATCGTCTTGATGAAAAGCGATTTGATGGACGTGGTCGGTGCCATCGCCCTGTCGCGATCAACGCTGCGCAAAGTAAAACAAAACCTCTTCTTCTCTCTCTTCTACAACGTGGTTGGCATCCCGATTGCGGCGCGCGTGTTTGCCTTTGCAGGCATTGTGCTGCGCCCGGAGCTGGCTGGCCTTGCCATGGCCTTTAGCTCTGTTTCGGTGGTGTCCAACTCTCTGTTCCTTCGACGCTTCAAAGCGGGAAAACGCGATTGGCTCTCTGATGCAGCCCCGATTGCCATGACTCTCATCTTCATGGTCGCCTTCGTGGCCTTTGCCCGGTTGAGCATGGAGCAATAGGTGCGTTTCAAAACCCTAGCAACGAGCTAGGGTTTTGGTTTACTCTGCGTGTCTTTTTCGGTGGCGAGCTGTCCACAAGCGGCGGCGATGTCGTCGCCCATGGTGCGGCGGCGAGTAACCGTTGCTCCATGCTCCTCCAAGATGGACTGGAAGCGATCGAGCGCAGTCGGTTCGCTGCATTGGAATTCGATTCCTGTGAAGTTGTACAGAATGAGATTAACGCGCACGTTGCCAACACTTTGCACAAACTCTGCCAACAAATGAGCTTTTTCTTCTGTGTCGTTGACTCCCGAGAGCATCACGTATTCAAACGTAAGGTGATGGCGACGATTGCCAAACTTCTCCAGGTAGCGCCGCCCCCAATCGGCGAGCTTGGGCAGAAAGTCGTCGTACGATGTGGGAACAATGCGCTTGCGAACAACAGGGTCGGCGCTGTGCAGTGACACCGCCAGGCGGACGTGGGGCCATTGGGCGTCATTGAGCAGCTGCTCGAGGCGCGGCAAGATCCCAACTGTCGACACGGTGATGCGCGTGTGCCCAAGATCGGTATTGGACAACCAGGTATTCACGGTGGTCCGGACGTTTTCATAATTCGCCAAGGGCTCTCCCATGCCCATAAACACCACGTTACTTATGCGCGGCGGAAGATCGGGGTGCTCACGCAAGAACGTTGTCCAAAATCGGTATTGATCCATGATCTCATCGGCATCCAGACTGCGGATCAATCCCATCTTCCCCGTGGCGCAAAATCCACATCGCATCGCGCATCCCACCTGCGACGACACGCAAATGGTCCACGCTCCGCGGGCGTTCATCATCAACACGGATTCGATGTGCTGCCCGCCCTCCACCTCCAGGGCAACCTTAAACGTGTCACGTTGCGCGCTCTCTTGAATGAGCGCCATCTTGACCGACATCCATGGCAATCGTCGCTCAAGCTCCGTGCGCATCTCCTCGGGCAAGTTGGAAGCATCCTTCCAACCGGAAAACGCCGGGTTGAACAGTGCGGCTATAACCTGCTTCCACCGAAACGCCTTGGCATCTGGAAACAGCCCGTCAAAAATCCTTTTTCGATTGACGTACATCGCTGCAATCTACCACGGGTGACGCCTCCGCTCAAGCGCAACATCTCCCCTCGCATATCAAGGTACGAAAAAAACCGTGCAGGAGATATTCACGATCGTGAGTATTTGCCGCACAGTCGTAAACATTCCGTGCGTGAAATATTGACGACCGTCAATTTTTACCGCTCGGTTTTCAACGGAGAGGCGCACGGATGCTCGTCGCACCCTCATAGCCAATGAGCAAAATCTTCAGAGAAAACTGTCATGACTGTACCTCGTGACAGCAGCCCTTTGATCAATATTCGTGAAGTGAAATATTGACGACCGTCAAAAAGAGCGACTAAATATTTGCATGGGTGGCGCAGGGGTCTCAATCGTAGCGCAACATGATCATCCCTTCGCCGATGAGCGTGGCGATGATCCCGAGGATCAGAATGATGCGACCCCACTTCCACTGCTTGGCCATCCAGTGCTCCGAGGCAAAACGCGAAATCAGCAACGCAACAAAACCAAAGATCAACACGTTCAAGAAAAACAGCGGCCACATGCTGGCATGCGGGGTGTCACCGGCTGGAAAGTAATGCAGCGCCGTGAACGGAAATCCACCCGACCCCATAACCGGACAGATATCACCCATCATGTACCCACAGGCATGCGTCACGATCTTCGCCGATCCGTTGGAGATCCAATGCAACACCCAAAACACTAACAGGTAAGCCCCTGTGGTCCACTCGGCCACAGCTCGAGCGATTTTCTTGGATGATCCACGCCAGGCGAGAACAAATACCGTGACCGATAGAGCGACAAAGATCAGTCCGAATGGGCTCAAGAACATCCCAATGATCCCAATCAGCAGACCAAACAATAGCCATGCCACAGCGGCAAGTGATTCCATAGAGTGGGTAATTTGTTAGAATATAACTATACCCTATGCGCCTCCCTACACGAAAGTCCGAGCTAGATCGACTACAGATGAAAACGGTTGACCCCCGCCTCACACAACGGAGGATCCGTCAGCTTCAAGATGAGCTTGCACGACTCAAGGCGGTACTGCCATTGGCAATCGAGGAGCTGCAACACAGCGCCTCCATGGGCGACTTCTCGGAGAACGCCGCCTACCAGCAAGCCAAACAAGATTTGCGTCGCCTCAACTCGCGCATCTTGCGCATTGAAGAGACCCTCAAACAAGCAGTCACGATCACCTCGGGATCACTAGACGGATCCGTGCAGCTCGGATCAATCGTGACAATCGAACACGGTGGGCAAGAGCAAACATTCGAGATCGTCGGATCGCAAGAAGCCAATCCGTCCCGCGGTCGCCTCTCCCACCTCTCCCCTCTCGGCGCGCTCCTCATTGGGCATCAATCGGGAGATGAGGTCACGCTCAACATCAACACAAACAAAACAACCTACCGAATCATGTCGATCAAGTAGGTTGCCGTGGTCATTGCGAGGAGTCCGACGACGAAGTAATCTTTTTCTGCCGTGCAAGCTCCACCTGTACCCTGTCAACGAGCGGACGGAGACGAATGGTCGTTGGCACCCCGTCTTTTATATACTTCGCCAAACGCACAACCCCATAGTTCGTTTCGTCTTCATCTTCCCAATCGCCATCGATCACAAAGCCGGCGCTTTCAAACTCATAGCCAAAGAATCCTTCCATCTCATCCACACTCAAGGTACTCTCAACGATCGCTCGCACACCCTCCGAGTCGTTCACAAGCTCTGCAAATCGCGCTCCCGGAGGAACACTCACGCCAAATGCACTCTGCACATCTAAGAGTGTCGGCCCCTTGGGACCGGCATCCACAGTCGTCCCAGGCGCCGATGAGCATCCGACTCCCATCAATATCAACCCAAGCACCAAAACAAAAGAGACAACACCACGTTTCATATCTGCAAAAGGTTACTTCATTTTATCCCAAATGGCACCCAGTACCCAACCAACTACGTAGCCAACCACGAGGGTGAGAACAAGCAAGCCGACCGCGCGGCCGATGCCCATTGACTGAACGGTCATGTCAACACCAATGGCGTGCATGCCGTAGACAAAGTTGAGCCACGGCTGCGCCACGGCAACCCAGATAAGAATGATCCATACAAGATGCACAAGGCCGGCAAAGACCGAGAGCGTCCGCCCAAGGCGGTGAGGGAATGAATGAGACATATAAATGGTTACGAATTGGATATGCCCCCAGTATACATGGTCGTCCCCATGGGGAAAATCACCAAAACGCAAACACCCCACCAGGAGAAAACCCGGGGGGATGTCACGGTAGCAGTGAAGCGTCTACCCAAGCTCTTCCGACGAGTAGCTTTCGCTACTGTAGGGAGTCATGGAGCCTATAGGCAGACGTTAGTGGTGGGTCTATGAAAGACCGCTCATCTCCCTCCATCACCGCCCTACACGGTAATAGATCGTGCGGTTTGTGCACGCATCTCCCACGGGTGGGGGATGGAGACTACCTGAGTTTCCCCGGCGAGGGGGGAAGGTCACAAACCGACCTTCTTCAGACCCGCAGCAGCGTCACGCTGTGCTGCTTGCGGATCGGGACGCGTTATAGCGCCCCAGGGGGAGGTTGCCTCCCCCATCCTGACAGGCCCCGCTTGGGTCCCTGTCAGGTCTACTGTGGGGTCCGCTGCCCCATCCAGTGACGAAATCGAGCATACTACTTTTTTGACCTTTTGTCAAGACCAAGTCCCTCATAAACGCAAAAACAGGCCTGTTTTGCCTGTTTTTTGCTCAC
>CAZWSS010000020.1:0-11403 GCA_964636795.1 uncultured Gammaproteobacteria bacterium | reverse complement strand
TGGATGTATCCGACCGCGAGGCGTTTTTGACCGACCCGAGGATGGTTGAGCGTTTTGTAAAAGAGACCGGCTGTGACGCCCTCGCTGTTTCCGTGGGCACCCGCCACGGGATGTATAAGTTCAGTGATCGCGTGGCGCTCGACCTTGCCCGTTTGGAGAAAGTTCGTCGCGCGGCCGGGATACCGCTGGTGCTCCACGGCGCCTCGGCCGTGCCGCAAGCGCTCGTAGAAAAGGCCAAGCATTTCGGCGCCAAGTTGGAGGGCGCGCGCGGCGTGTCGGATACGCAACTCGTCAAAGCCATCGCCCATGGTATCGCCAAAGTCAACATTGATTCCGACCTTCGCCTCGCCTTCACCGCCGCCGTGGATGAGCATATGACCCTCCATCCCGAGGATGTGGACCCGCGCCGTTACTTGGGTGCCGCCCGCGACGCGGTGGTCACCTTTGTCCGCCAAAAAATCCGCTTGCTTGGCTCCAACGGAAGGGCGTGACAAGTGCACGAGAAACGACACCTTGCCCAGACACATCTCGACTACCACCTCCACCAAGATAAAAAAACCGTGCGTGAAATATTGACGACCGTCAATATTTCACGTTCGAAAATAAATCGCCGCCACCCGGAGAAACCGAGCGGCGGCTTTTGAATGGCGGCAGGATACACTTTTACACACGGCGTCGAGTCGCCCGCCGCTCCTCATTGACCGCGTCGAGCATAGTAGTACGTTGCACCTATCATCAGCGCCACGATCGATGGGACTCCCAACTTCTTTACGGACTGGGAGAGGGGCAGCATCTCCACGAGCAGCATCATGCAGAAGGCACCGTAGGTCAGCCACAAGCCCAGCAGGGCCTCCTTCGCGCTCAGTGTTCTCATCTCGTCTCCCTTCGGCCCGTCGGCCAAGTGATGTGGAACGATCTTGTTATTTCAAGAGCGACGCTCCCTGTCAAGATCAAAGACGTCGTCTCCACCTAAAACCTACAACCTAACACCTTCTTCTTGCTATACTTCCCCCATGCCCTTTGACGTGATCACCATCGGCTCGGCGGTGCGGGATGTGTACATCCACAGCGATCGGTTTGTGATTGCCGACCCCAACTTGGCCGGCAGTGATCAGCGTGCCTGCTTCATGTTGGGTGGCAAAATCGAAGTTGACGCTCCCGTGTACGGATCGGGCGGAGGCGCCACCAACGCAGCGGCAAGCTTTGCGCACTTGGGACTCCGCACCGCGTGTGTGGCCAAGATTGGCACCGACCGCGCCGGGCAAGACGTCACCGACGACCTTCACACTCACGGCGTGCACACCAACCTCCTCATCAAAACCGACCGCGAAAGCACCGGCTACTCGGTGCTGCTCACGACCAAGGAAGGTCAGCGCACCGCCCTCGTGTATCGCGGCGCGGCTGGCTCCATCACTCCCACCGACATCCCCTGGGAGAAACTCGACTCCAAGTGGATCTACCTTACGAGTGTGAAGGGCAACCTTCCCCTTCTCAAACGCATCTTCAAACACGCCGCCGCCAACAATATCGCCATCGCTTGGAACCCCGGCAGTCAAGAACTGCGTCACGGCCTGCGCATCCTCGCGCCGCTCGTGCACCAATGCGACGCGCTCTTGCTCAATCGCGAAGAGGCCGCCCTCCTCACGGGCTCGGCGCCCTCCGATCTTTCAGGCATGCTCCGTAACCTCTTGGCCGAAGCGCACCGATACATCACGGTGAGTGATGGGTCGCGAGGGGCATATGCGGCCGAGAGCAAGACGGTCTTTCGCGCGCAAACCAACCCAGTTCCCGTGGCCAACGTCACCGGTTCGGGCGACGCCTTTGGAGCAGGCTTTGTAACTGGTATCATTGCCAAGGAATCGATCGTGGCAGGATTACAGATCGGGATGCTCAATGCCGAGGGGGTGATTCAACAGATCGGCGCAAAGAACGGCATCCTCCCACGCATGCCCGGCTCCCGCGCCATGGGCAAAATCAAAGTCGAGCCCTTCATGCTGTAGCCGCCATTGAACATTGTGTATTGGCTATTGATCATTGGATATTGAATATTATCTATGCCCTTGCCTCCTCAAAAAGACACCATCACTCCTCCAGCTCCCTCGTCCTCTCCCCTGCATCGCCACACCGGTTTCATCATCGCGATCGCGCTCACCAGCGTCCTCTTGGTCATCGCCGCCGTGTTGGCTTATCTCTCGTGGGACAACGGCCTGCGCTTGGCACGGGAGAATGTGCAGCTGTTGACGGCGGCCACAACGCTGCAGGAACAGAATCAGACGCTTCAGACCCAACTCACCGAGGAGTCCAACCGCCCGGGTCCGGTTCCCTTCTATTACTTTACGTCAGCAACTCCCTTCATCACCCCCGCCGAGCTGCACGCTACTGATCCCGTCACGGGAGAGGACACGGTGATCTTCACCATGCCCGATAGCGCCCTGTACGAGGTCATCGCCCAACCGCGCCGCTGGTGGACCGGGGCGATCCTCATTCACAAGATCATCGAGGGTGAGAACATCAGCTACATTCCTTTCCTATTCGATGTTGCCGCCGGCGCGGAGCTCACCCCAGCGCCCGTGGGACCAAAGCTCCCCTTTGGAATCACCAGCGTCTCCCTCTCCCCCGACGAGCGCTATTTCGCCGCCGTGTATGATTCGCCCGAGCCCACCGCCGCCCGTTCTCTCGCCTTCCTCGACACCATCACGGGAGTGAAGTATGACGTGGACACTCTCGCGGGCTACATGCGATATGCAAGTTCCTACAGCGACTTTGGATACCTGGGGGACTTCTCTATGCGATGGATAGATTCTGACTGCATTCGTATCAGCCGCTTTGATTGGACGCCGGGCATCAGTGATGTGACGCTCATCGACACTCCTCTATTCTGCCTCTCCGACTACGTTCGATGATATGCCCCGCGTATTCGTCACACGACCGATTCCCACCGACGGCCTCAAGCTCCTTCGATCCAAAGGGTGCACGGTAGACGTGTATCCGCACGATCAACCCATCCCACGGGGTGAGTTGTTGAAGTGCCTCAAGGCCAAAAAATACGACGCGTTGATTCCCATCCTCACGGACCGGATCGATGGCGCCGTGTTCAAAGCCGCGGGTCCATCGTTGAAAGTCGTGGCCAACTACGCCGTCGGATTCGACAATGTTGACCTGATCGCCGCAAAAAAATACGGAGTGATCATTACCAACACCCCCGGACCGGAAATTTCCGAATCGGTCGCCGAGCACACGATCGCCCTCCTCTTTGCCCTCACACACCGTATCATTGAGTCCGACCAGTTTGCCCGCGACGGGCGCTACAAAAGTTGGGGACCACAACAGTTACTCGGTACGGACGTGATCGGCAAGACCATCGGGATCGTTGGCATGGGGCGCATTGGACAAGCGCTGGCGCGGAGACTCTACGACGGCTTCGGGGTGAAAATCGTCTACACAAATCAGAAGAGAGACATCGCCTCCGAGAAGCATGACCGCGCAAAACGACTCAAGCTCCACGCCCTCCTCAAGGCCGCCGACATCGTGACCCTCCACGTCCCGTTGACGCCACAAACGCATCACCTCATCAGTGCTCGCGAGCTCAAACTCATGAAGCCGACCGCCTTCCTCATCAACACGTCACGTGGACCCGTGGTAGATGAGACCGCGTTGATTGCCGCGTTACAAAAGAAAGAAATCTCCGGTGCTGCCTTGGATGTTTACGAGCACGAGCCAAAGATTCCCGCCGCCCTCAAGCGCATGCAAAACGTGGTGCTGACTCCACATACCGCCTCGGCCACTGTTGAAACACGCCAAACCATGTCTCGCCGCGCCGCGGAAAATATCCTCGCCGTTCTCAAAGGCAAAACCCCTCCCAACCTCGTTGTATGACTCCAAAAGACCCAACCATTCGCCCCTACGCCATCGGGACTCTTGTTGGCATCGTGGCCGTGCTCGCTGCATTTGTGGCCTGGCGTTCCGTGTCCATGGTGCGCCAGTCCATCCCCGCGCCAGCGTGGACCGAGCGGACGCTGGAGGAGATTGTGGAACCCGCCAAGTCGTTCAATGGTGTCAACGCCGATCGGTGGCCGTATCGCGCAAAGGCCGAGCGAACGGTAAACGAGTCGCAGGGCAAGACGGCCGACCAAGAAAACATCGTGGGGCTTGCGGTACCGGATCCTTCTGACGACAACGTATGGTACTTTGCCACGTTTGATAGCAACGAGCGCTTTGTGGGCATCTACCGCTACACCGTTGCGCCGCCTGCGTGGGATCGCCTGTACAAAACCGCCTTCGAGCCAGAGGACGATATGTGGCAGTACCTGGTCGTGGGCTACGACAGCGATCGCCTCGTACTACGCCGCACAGATGCCGGGCTCCAATTTGACACCTGCACGTCTCCTCTGCTCATCGCAAAAGAAATGACAGGATCCCTCGAGTCGGTGGGTCCATTGTTGACGATGAACCTGGAAAGCCCCTACGGCGGGTTTGACGCGTACGAACTTTCCGCCGCCGACCGAGAGCGCGCCGAACGCAATCTTCCTCCTTGCTCCCCATGAGTATCTTCAAGTCCATCCTCAAGCGCTTGTTGCCGGAGGGAGTGCTTCTTTTTTATCATCGCTGCCTAGCACACGCAGCCGCGTTCGTGTACCGCTCTCCATCCAACAACATGATCGTGATTGGTGTGACGGGCACCAAGGGCAAGACGTCAACGGCCAACTACCTCTGGGCGGCACTGCGATCGGCGGGCGAATCGGTCGCGCTCATCAGCACGGCTAACATGCGCCTCAACGACCGTGAGTGGCTCAACCCCTACCACATGACCATGCCCGGGCGGTTCACATTGCAACGATTGATGAACGACGCGTGGCGTGAGAGGTGCACCTGGTGCATCGTGGAGACCACATCGGAGGGCATCAAACAATCACGGCATGTGGGGATTGCGTATGACGTCGTCGTTCTTACCAATCTGACTCCCGAACATTTGCGATCGCATGGCGGCAGCTTTGAAGCCTATCGCGATGCCAAGGCGAAAATTTTCCGCGAGTTGGCCGCGCAGAAACGGAAGGTCATTGACGGACGACCGGTGCCAAAGATGATCGTCGTAAACGCCGACAGTGATCAATCAAACTATTTTCTCCGGTTCGGCGCCGACAAAAAAATCACGTTCGGTCTGACGTCGCTCTGCAACGTCAAAGCGGAACGAGTCACCATGGGGGCGAGCGGTTCACGATTCACGGTGGGCGATCGCGCGTACACCCTTTCACTGTTGGGTGCGTTCAATGTATACAACGCCCTGCCGGCGATTGCCCTCGCACAGACGTTTGATCTGCCTATCGATCGCGTGGCAAACGGGCTATCCAACCTCACCCTCATCCCCGGGCGCATGGAGTTGATCCACGAAGGCCAACCCTTCACCGTGATCGTGGACTACGCGCATGAGAAGGAGAGCATGACGGGAGCCCTCAAAGCGGCGCGCGATGTGGCGGGAGACGCAGGGCGTGTGATCGTATTACTCGGAGCCGAGGGAGGTGGACGCGATACGGCCAAGCGCGGACAGATGGGGCGCGTGGCCGGCGAGATGGCCGACGTGGTCGTGGCAAGCAACGTGGATCCGTATGAGGACGACCCGCTGCCGATTGCCAACGATATCGCCATGGCCGCAGAGCAAAGCGGCAAGCAGCGCGATCAAAACCTCTTTGTGATCCTCGACCGGCGTGAGGGCATTCGCAAAGCGCTTGCCGTGGCCGAGAAAGGTGACGTGGTCCTCATTACCGGCAAAGGCGCCGAGCCATTGATCATCATTGGCGGCAAGACCATGCCGTGGGACGATCGTGTCGTCGTCCGTGAGGAGATCGGTCGTCTACCGTGATGCCTCTTGATGGGTCGCCGCGGGCTTTAGCCCGCGTTCGTTCTTTGTAAAAGCGCCACGTACATCCCTTCGTGTCGTTCTGTCGGGAGAACGTATGTGCCCACCGGCCGGGCGGCGCGTTTCACTGTAAGCGGGACAGGGAACGGCACCGGCTTGAGATGAGGGAACTCCGTCATCAACCAGCGCATCATCTCTTCATTCTCCTCCGACGCGAGCGTGCAGGTGGAGTAGACAAGCCGACCGCCCGGTTTGAGACATGGCACTGCGGCGCGAAGGAGACGACGTTGCATCTTGGCATGCGCCGTGATGTTTTTTTGTGACCAAGAGCCGGTGCTGCGCGGATCGTGGACATTGATGCGCCCCTCGGCCGAACAGGGAACGTCGGCCAAGATGGCATCGAATCGCGTCGGCCATTGCTTACATGCGATCGCCGCATCGGCTTGCATCACTTTTACGATGACTGCCCCTTGCATGGCAAGGGTATGCGCGAGCTTCTGACAACGTATGGCGTCCTGTTCAACGGCAACAATCTCACCGCTGTTGCCCATCATCGCTGCAAGCTGCGATGTCTTGCTCCCCGGTGCCGCACACAGGTCGAGCACCAACGCGCTCGGTTTCGGATCAAGGATGATCGGCGGTAACATCGAGGTCAGTCCTTGCAGGTAGATGTGCCCGTCGCGGCACACTTCACTCTCCAACAGCTCACGCTCCGTCTTGTTCTTGACCACAAACGCGTGCCGGAGATCGGGCACCCGTTCGATCGCAATCCCCCGCTCACGACAAGCATCCATCACTGTTCGGTCATCCGATCGCAACGTGTTCACCCGAAATGTTGGGAGTCGCTTCTTCTCAAACGCCACAAAAATCCCCCGCGCCGCCGAGCCAAATTGACGCACCAACCGCGCCTCAAGCTCCTGCGGCAATTGTGCCTTTCGTGTCATGCCCGTGATCATACGCATCCCTGTTCCCCATGACAACCCCCCAACTTCCGTGCGGCCGATATTCACGATCGTGAAAAACACCTGCACGATTCGTGAGGTGAAAAAGCGACGACCGTCAACTTTAGCGACTTTTGTTTGCCACCAAAAAACAAAATCGCCCACGTCTGTGAGCGGCTCTGGTGGACCATATCGGATTCGAACCGATGACCTCCTGCTTGCAAAGCAGGCGCTCTAACCAGCTGAGCTAATGGCCCGTGGGTCATCCATTTGAGCATCGAGAGGGTATCATCTGTGCGCGCCTCGGTCAACGCGGCGAGAAGTGAATTATTGACGGTCGTCAATTTTTCCTCCCTGAAAGTGGCGGCGTGCGTGCAGGCGACCTGCTATACTGCATGGTATGAATGTACGAAAGTCCGACGGAACATTGGAAGCGTTTGATGAAGCCAAGCTCGCTCGCGCTTTGGAGCGTTCGCGTGTCAAACCCGACGTGGCAGAGAACTTGCTCGCGAGTATTCCTCGTCTCATTCGCCCGGGCACATCCACGCAACAACTGCACGATCGCATCTTGCATGAGCTCGAGCGACTCGACCCCGTGGGTGCCGCTCGCTACAACCTCAAGCACGCCATGCTGCACTTGGGTCCCACCGGCTATCCGTTTGAGCAGTACTATGCAGAGCTCATGCGAGCACGTGGATGGAAGACGCGTGTGGGTGTGGAGATGGCTGGGCGTTGCGTGTCGCATGAAGTGGACGTGCTGGCGGAGCAAGGCGGAAAGAAGCGCGCCGTAGAGGCCAAGTACCGCAACCAGTCAAGCGCTCGCGTAGACATCAAGGTTGCACTCTATGTGCATGCGCGGCATGAGGATTTGAAGGCGCACGATGCTACCATCGAAGGCATGCTCGTCACCAACACCATGTTCACCCGCGACGCCGTTGCCTACGGCGAGTGCGTGGGCATGCAGATGATGGCATGGAACTATCCGCATGATGGGACTCTCGCCAACTACATCGAAGAGCTTGGCCTTTACCCCGTGACCGTTTTCTCCCAACTGCCCTCTCACGTTGTACAAACCATGGCCAATGACGGCGTGGTGCTGGCGCAACATGTCTGCGCGCTCCAGCCCACCGCCGGCCGCACCTACGGCCTCAACGACCAAACGTTCGCCGCCATGCAGCGCGACGCACACTCCCTATGCGTTCCCTCTTCGCCTGCGCACTCCTAGTGTTTGCTTTCACGGCCGCCGGTCATGCTCACGCCACAGAGGTGACGACCACCTATACTGTCAACGGCATTGATCAGCCATTGATTCTCCATCTCCCCTTCACAGAGATCGGCAGCATGGCGCGCGCCGATCTTGGTGTTGACGGGACCGACGAGTTAATGGTTGCCTCCGGTCTCAACGAAGTGCCAACCATTGCCGTGCTTCGACTCGACGGCTCGCTCATTGGGTCGTTTTTGCCCTACGACGTGCGGTTTCAACGCGGGGTCTCTGTTGCGGCGGGTGATGTGACCGGTGACGGATTGGCCGAGATTGTCACCGGTACGTTCTACGGTGGCGGGCCACACGTGCGCGTGTTTGATCGCTTCGGGGTTCTTATCACCCAGTTTTTCGCATACGACCCCTCCTTCCGCGGAGGCGTCAGCGTGGCCATCAACGACACCAACAACGACGGCGCCAACGAGATTGTTACGGTTCCCGGCCCCACCGGTGGCCCACACGTGCGAGTATTCCGGTTCGATGGCACGCTCATCTCTGAATCATTTGTTTCCGATGCGGCAGACACCAACGGACTCGTTTTGGAGACGCACGGCGACCAACTGCTCATTCGCGACTTCGATGAAGCCGACACCGGCACCCTTCGACTCGATCGCGACAACGAAGCCATAGCGGTGACCGTGCGCAAGCGGCGCAACCCACGGCGCGAGCGACACATCTACGTCAACCTCTCCGAGCAGCGCCTCTACGCCTACAACAACGGGCTGATCGACCACACCTACTTGATTTCCTCCGGTCGCCCGGGATTCCCCACGCCCACAGGAGAATACGCCGTGATGCGCAAATTGCACTGGCACGACTACAAATGGTACGATCGCGCCGGCAACTTGCTCTACAATCTCCCCAACGTCGAATTCAACCTTGAGTTCAAGCGTCACTACTACATTCACTATGCGTACTGGCACAACAACTTTGGTCGCCGCATGTCGGGCGGATGCGTGAATGCGCCGTACGATGGCGTGAGGCAAACGTACGAATGGGCAGATGTTGGCACACCGGTGGTGATCGAGTGAAAAAATTATCCACAAGCATGCATTGCAACATCTATGCGTGTTGTGTATGACGTGTCATACTATACACACGGTGTTCCTTGCAAAAGGAAACGTCCGCGCGGTCGAACATCTCAATGAGATGACACGCGAGTTCGCTGTGCACGTGCACATGCGTTGAAAGGAGGCACACATTATGGCAAAACGAAAAGCTGCAAAGAAGCGCAAGCCGGCAAAGCGCAAGGTCGTCCGCAAGGCCGCCAAGCGCAAGCCGGCCAAGCGCAAGCCAGCCAAGCGTCGCAAGGTCGCAAAGCGTAAGCCCGCCAAGCGCCGCAAGGCCGTAAAGCGTCGCAAGTAGTTTCTGTCCCGGGACAGAGCAGAAAACCGCCCAGATACTTGTCGGGCGGTTTTCTTTTTGAATGCCTATGACTTTTCGCAAAGAACCCGCTCGGCAATCGCCACCTCTTCCGGTGTGTTGACGCCAATCCCAAGCTCGGGCGGACAGGCGACCGTCTCCACGCGACAACCTTGATGCAATGCCGTCGCGATCAAGTCGGTCAGCAAGTACTCTCCCTTAGCGTTGTCATTGGACAGATCATCAATGTTATCCCAGAGCCACGTACCGTCGAAGCAATACATCCCATTGTTCACTTCAGTGATGGCGCGCTCTTCTTCCGTGCACAGCTTCTCTTCCTTGATTGCGATCACGTCGCCATCATTGCCGCGCAAGATCCGACCAAAGTGCGCGTAGACATTTCGCCAATCATGGTAGTCGGGCAGCATGGTGGTGAGCATCGTGATCGTCGCGCCACTTTCGACATGCCGATGAGCGACAGAGCGATACGTATCCGCCGTGTAGAGCGCATGATCTCCATAGACCACCAGTACAATCTTTGCGTCGCGCAACGCTTCTCGCGCCACCATCACCGCATGCCCCGTCCCATGCTGCTCATACTGGATGACAAGTTCCGCTCGGTCACCAACATGCTGCCGCAACGTCTCCAGATCATGTCCGATCACCACGGCCGGATGCGTATCAATGCCGCTCTTTTCTACCGCATCCAAGATGTAATCAATAATTGGTTTACCGCAAATGGGCACCAGCGCCTTGGGCACTGCAGCTCCCATGCGCGTCCCCTTGCCACCGGCCAAAATCAACACTCGAACGTCTGTCATAGTGGGCAGAATCGTCTCACAAAAAAATAGATTCGCCTAGGGTGCCTAGACGAACGTAAGTTCCTCCCCGATCTCCTCGATCGCGCACGCCCAGCGCTCCTCCGCCACGCGGCGACTCATCTCGTCGCGCAGCGCCTCGTAGACCGGAGCGCTTTGCCATTCCCCCAAGTCCTCCTGCACGCGAATCGAGAGCATCCCCACCATCGCATCTCGCGTTGTGGAGAGGACGAACACGCGATGGAGAACCGCGACACC
The DNA here is from genome assembly GCA_964636795.1 of uncultured Gammaproteobacteria bacterium. Classification (GTDB taxonomy): domain Bacteria; phylum Patescibacteriota; class Patescibacteriia; order UBA9934; family UBA11717; genus UBA11717. The sequence goes on along the minus strand of CAZWSS010000020.1, from coordinate 909 downwards.
AACTGTCACGTCCGTCGTCGCACGATCGCGCTCGGAGTCGATCGCAATCACCACGAGGGTGGCAGAATGCGAGTGGAGCGACGCGCGCAGCTGGCGGCGCAGAAGCGCACCGAGCTCGGGCGATGCATGGGGAACAAGGAGAGGCAGCACACCGGCCACATCTCCTCGACGTATCCGTCGGAAGTGGAGCATGGTGCTCTCCTTTCGCTGGGCACAGTAGCACGTCCCCCCATCGGCCGCCAATAGAACGACCGCGAGCCGTATGGTACGCTCCCTCCATGCAATACGATGCCTCCCACGCCGAGCAGTACGCTCGGTACCGCGACGAGCCAAGCATAACCGATCCGGTTCTCTTTGGGGCTCTCAACGTCATTGGCCTCCGCGGCCAACGCGTCTTGGATGTTGGATGTGGCGATGGCAGACATCTTGCCGCCTTCCTCTCGTATGATGCATCGAGCGTCGCAGGGATTGATGTTAGCCCTTCTATGGTCGAGCGCGCAACGGTCAGGTTCGCCAACACAGCCCTCCCGGTGGAGCTCCGCGCTGCCGACGCGCGGTCATTGCCGTTTGGAAACGAGGACTTTGACATCGTATCTTCCAACTATATGTTGCAACATCTCCCTGCCGTGGCGCCGGCCATGCAAGAGATCGCTCGGGTTCTCCGCGCGGGCGGTTGGTTCGTGGGGATCTTCAACACGGTGGAGGTCAGTAATGACGCGCTTTGGAATACGGAGATGTCGTTGTTGCTTGGCCGCGAGCATACCGTGCACGTGGAGGATCTCATGAAGCCCGACAAAGAATTCCTGGATGCCTGTGCGGCTGCCGGGCTCATGGTGTCGCGATACGAAGAGGTTAAGAGCACGGCCGTGATTGACCCACTGTCCCCCCACATCAAAGAAATCTCCGCGC
>CAZWSS010000019.1:812-12234 GCA_964636795.1 uncultured Gammaproteobacteria bacterium | reverse complement strand
TTTTTAGAATCCCATGCCGCCGCCTTGTGCGGGAGCCGATTTTTCCGGTTCGGGAATGTTGGTAACCGCCACCTCCATGGTGAGGATCATAATGGCGATGGAGGCCGCATTTTGGAGCGCCGATCGCGTTACCTTGGCCGGGTCGAGCACGCCTACCACCGACAAATCCTCGTACGTATCCGTGGCCGCGTTGTAGCCAAACCCGCCGCTCCCTTCTTTGACCTTCTCGAGAACCACGGAGCCGTCCGCTCCCGCGTTTTCCGCAATCTGTCGCAAGGGCGCCTGCAGCGCGCGCCGCAAAATGTCCACGCCTACCATCTCGTCATCCGACACCACCATCTCCTCAAGCACCTTGGCCGCGCGCACCAATGTCACGCCGCCCCCGGGCACCACGCCCTCCTCCACCGCCGCCTTGGTAGCCGCCACCGCATCCACAATGCGATCCTTCTTTTCCTTCATCTCCACCTCGGTGGCCGCACCGACTTTGATCACGCCCACGCCGCCGGCCAACTTGGCCACGCGCTTTTGCAACTGCTCGCGCTCGTACTCGGAATCGGTCAGCTCGATCTGCTTGCGGATCTGCGCCACGCGCTCATCAACCTTTGCTTTGTCCCCCGCGCCATCAATGATCGTTGTGGCCTCCTTGGTCGCAGTGACCTTTCCGGCGCGTCCCAAGTCGGCGATCGTGGTTTTCTCGAGCGTCAGTCCGACTTCCTCGGAAACGACGCGACCACCGGTGAGGATCGCGATATCCTCCAACATCGCCTTGCGACGGTCGCCGAAGCCCGGCGCCTTGATGGCCAACCCATAGAACGCCCCGCGCAGCCGGTTTAAGACCAACGTGGAGAGCGCATCACCTTCGATATCCTCCGCGATGATGACGAGTTCTTTCTTTCCACTTTGCGCCATCTGTTCCAAAAGCGGCAAAATGTCTTGGATCGCGCCGATCTTGCGGTCGGTGATCAAAATCATTGCGTCTTCAAACACCGCCTCCATACGCTCGGCATCCGTAATCATGTAGGGCGACGCATAGCCCTTATCAAACTGCATGCCCTTGACCGCCTCCACTTCGATGCCAAAGCTCTGCCCTTCCTCCACAGTGATCACACCGTCTTGGCCAACAATGTCCATGGCCTCGGTGATCTTCTTTCCAATCTCCGCGTCGTTGGCAGAGATAGACGCCACGCGCTCAATATCTCCCGACACCGGCTTGGCAATTTCGTTTTTAATCACCGCCACCACCGCTTCCACACCCTTCTCGATACCGCGGCGAATGGCCTGCGGATTGGTGCCGGCCGTAACGTTGCGCAACCCTTCCGCGATCATGGCCTGCGCCAACACGGTAGCGGTGGTCGTTCCATCACCCGCCACATCGCTCGTCTTGCTCGCCGCTTGCTTCACCAACGAGGCACCCATGTTTTCAAACGGATCGGGTAGCTCAATATCCTTAGCCACCGTTACGCCATCCTTGGTGACTGTGGGCGCGCCAAAACTTTTGTCCAACACCGCGTTGCGCCCCTTGGGACCCAACGTGACCTTGACCGCGTTTGCCAACTTGTCCACACCGACCTTGAGCTTCAACCGCGCCTCCTCTCCAAACAACAATTGCTTTGCCATATTATTCAATGATTGCCATCACATCAGATGCCGAGATGATGTAGACCTTCTTGCCGTCGATCTTGAATTCATCCGGCGCGTACTTTTTGAACAACACGGTGTCGCCCGTCTTCACCTCCATGGGCACCAAGGCGCCATCGTCCATTTTGCCGGGACCCACCGAGAGCACCTTGCCGCGCTCCGGTTTGTCCTTGGCCGTGTCGGGCAGCACAATGCCTGCGGCCGTGGTGCTTCCCTCCTCAATGAGTTCGATCACCATGTGATCGCTGATCGGTCGAAGATGCATAGAGATAAATGTTTTGTGCATCCTTATTAGCACGTACCATCCGAGAGTGTCAAATCTCCCGCAGCGCATCCTCCTCCCAATACTCCTGGTTGGTACGGATGTATTCACGGATACGCTCAAGATCATCCCGGTCGCGGATGATGTGGTCGTGAAAACGAGATTGCCAGAGAGCGGAGGCCCATCCGAGTTCATGAGCCCGCTTGGTGCAAGATGCCTTGAAGGATCGGATGATGGTGGACAATGATCCAGCTCGTGGCGAGATCGTAGGGACGTTGCATGCAACGTCCACTTCAGGAAGGCGGTCCATATCGATACACAGGGTGGCATGGATATGGTTGGGCATGACAACGCATGTATCCAAGGAGACATCAGGAAAGTGTTGTGGGATGGACCACCAATGTTTCTCTACGAGCCGTCCAATCGCTGATGACACCATCACCTTATCTACCACCTCTCCAAGGAGATGCTTCCTTCCTTGGGTGCAGATGGTGACGTAGTACCAACCAGGCATACGATAATCAAACCCCGAGAGACGATGAGTGCATCACTGTGAAAGCAATCCCTCACGATTTTCCTCCTGGCGATCTTGCATACCGGTATACAGGCGTCGGCATCATGAAGTGGACGTAACGTGTTACGTCCCTACAAGCCGCGCAGGACGTGAATCATCTGATCACAAAACAAACCTCCCAAACAAATGTGGGGAGGTTTGTTGTGACACCAAGGGTAGGCCGTGGCCTCACCTAGTGACATCAGTAAACCAAATCGTCGCGCGTTTGTCAATGTGGATAACTCTACTTCTGCAACTCCTTCTGCAGGTACTTGACCATCTTCGCTATGGGCATGGTTTCTTGGGCGCCGGAGTCCATGTCGCGCACGATCACGGTCTCGTCTTGCACCTCTTGTTGGCCGAGGATGACGGCGAACCTGGCGCCCGCCTTGTTGGCGGCCTCCAACTGCCCCTTCAACCCCGCCTTGCCAAACGCCTCCACCACGCGAATGCCGGCCGAGCGCACATCTTCAAATAACCGCAGCGCGGCACGGCGCGCGTCTTTACCCAGTTGTGCAAAGAACACCTCCGGTCGCGGCAGCGCGGGTGGTTCCACATTTTGGTGCTTCATCTCCAAAATGGCACGCTCAATGCCAATGGCAAACCCCACCGCCGGCGTGTTCTCTCGCCCGCCCATAAGCTCCATCAAAGAATCATATCGCCCACCGGCCGCCAGCGCCGACTGCGCGCCCAGCGGCGCGTCATCGCCACGATCGGGCACCACCTCAAATACGGTGCGCGTGTAGTAATCCAGGCCTCGCACCAAGTGCGGGTTCAAGACATAGGGCACCTCAACCTCATCCAAGTATTCAATGAGCTCCATAAAGTGCGCCTTGGACTCCTCGTCCAGCCAATCCACAATCTGCGGCGCATCCTTCATGATCGCGCGGCAGGCCTCCTCCTTGCAGTCAAGCAAGCGCAGCGGGTTCCGGGTCATGCGCCGCAGGCAATCCTCACACAGTGCCTTCTTATTCTTTCGCGCAAACGCCACCAACTCCACCTTGTACTGCTGCCGCGTCTCGTGGGTGCCTATGGAATTGATTTCAACTTTGACCTTCAACCCCAGATCCTGAAACACCTTGGTCGCGATCAAAATGAGCTGCGCATCCACCACCGCATCCGGGCTGCCGATCACCTCCAACCCATACTGGTGAAATTGACGATAGCGTCCCGACTGCGGGCGGTCATAGCGAAACATCGGTCCCAGGTACCACAGTTTGACCGGTTGGGGCAAGTTCAACAGGCCGTGGTTGATGTAGGCGCGCACCACGCTCGCCGTGGCCTCGGGCCGCAGGGCGATGCGATCGCCACCCTTATCTTCAAACACATACATTTCTTTCTCCACCACGTCCGTGTCCTTTCCAAGGTTGCGCACAAACAACTTTTCCTCTTCCAAGATTGGCACGTCGATGCGGCCAAAAGAGTACGCCTCGGCAATTTCGGCCGCCTTGCGACGGAAGTATTCCCAGTACGTTTGCTCGTCGGGGAGGATGTCCTTCATGCCACGGAGCGCCTCGGGGGTTTTCTGCTTGGGCTTTTTTTCGAGAGACATAGAGGGATCATTAATAACAATCACAATGACAAGTCAAAGCAAAGTTGAAGTGCAAAAAAACAGTTTGACTTGATGTTTGCCTTTGACTTTTTATTGTTATTGTCATTGTTTTTACAATAGTTGGGGAGTGGCAAACTCTTCGTAAACAGGCGGTTCAAAGACCCAGAAGCGATCCACGGGCAGTCCACGCAGCCACACGCGCCCCACCAAGTACTCGCGCTTCACGGGGCCAAAACTGCGCGAGTCCATGCTGGCCGGGCGATTGTCGCCAAGGAGGAAGTACTCGTCGGGGTTGAGCGTGACATGCTCGGTGCCGGTGGTGCCGGGAACGGAGGTGTATTCTTCTTCCAGAACCACCCCCCCACTATGCTCGGCGTTGGTCACGGATACTTTGCCATTGGCAACATCAATGGTGTCGCCGGGCACTCCAATCATCCGTTTGATAAAGAACTCGCTCGGGTCGCGCGGGTAGCGGAACACCACCACGTCGCCGCGCTGTGGCTCGCGGAAGCGGTAGGTGATCTCATCAATCAACAAGTACTCACGGTCAAGAAAGGTCGGCTCCATGGAGGCGCCACGCACATAAAACGGCTGCACCAAGAAGTAGCGAATGGGGATGATGATGGCCGCCGCGATCACCACGATCTGTACAATTTCCAACAAGAACAACAAAATCCCGCCCACGACGGGACCAAAGATGCGAACAAGCACTGACTCGGGAACCTTTTTCTCTTCCATTTCCCTAAGATATCATCATTTTTTGGAAAAATCAATAGTGAGGTTTTAGGTTGTAGGTGTTAGAATACCTGCGCATGGACGATCCGCGCATCAACTTGCTGCAAGATCATTTTGAATTGCGCCCCGAGGGTCAGGCGAGCCCGTGGAAACTTGGGCGTTCTTTTTTTCTGACGATCGTTGTCTTGGCCCTTGTGGGAGTGGGCGCATCATGGGCACTCACCAAGGCCTCGTTTGGTAATGAAGGTGCCGCGCAGGGCGGTGGGTTTTTCCGCACCGTTGCATCGTTTGTCTCCAGCAGCGACCGGTCGCTCGAGGGTGAAGAAGGTGACCGCATCAACTTTTTGCTCCTGGGGATCGGCGGCAAGGGTCACGACGGCCCCGAGCTCTCCGACACAATCATGTTCGGTGCGCTGCAACCTTCTTCCGGGCGCGTGGGGCTCCTGTCCATCCCGCGTGACCTGGCCATTCCAATGCCTGGCTATGGCTGGCGCAAGATCAACCATACCAACTACTTTGGCGAATTGGAGAACCCCGGCCACGGCGCTGCCTATGCAGCGGAAGTCATTGGCGACGTATTGCAACAGGACATTCATTACTATGTGAAGGTGGATTTCAGCGGCTTCGAAGAGTTCATCAACGCGTTGGGCGGCGTGGACGTGTATGTGGAGCGCTCATTCACCGACGCGCTCTACCCAACGGGCGACCACCTCACCACCGTGGTGAGGTTTGAGGAAGGGTGGCAGCACATGAGTGGCCGTACAGCACTGGTGTTTGCCCGCTCACGCCATGGCAACAACGGCGAGGGCTCGGACTTTGCGCGCTCACGCCGCCAGCAAAAGATCCTGCTCGCGGTGAAAGACAAGGCCTTTTCCGCCCAGACCTACCTCAACCCAAAGCGCATCAGCGACTTGGTGGGCACCATCAACGATAACGTGGAGACCAATCTGTCCACTTGGGAGATTTTGCGGCTCTCGCGTTTTGGCGGCGCCCTCAAGGCCGAGAACGTGGTGCACACGGTGCTCGACACGAGCGAAGACAGCCCGCTTTACGAAACAACTCTCAACGGCGCCTACGTGTTACTGCCCAAAAACGACGACTGGAGCGGTGTGCGCACCTTGGCATCTGCATTGTTTGAAACCGACCCTGGCGCCACGCCCCTTTCCCCCGGCGCTCCCCCCGTGCCCCTCGTACGGCTACGGATCGAAAACGGCACGTCGGTGAACGGCCTCGCCTTCCGCACCTCGCAACTGTTGGAGGGTCAGGGGTTTGACATCGTATCGCTTTCCAACGCCACCGAGCGTGACTGGGATCACACCGTCATCTACGATGTGAGCGAAGGGCGCTATCCCGAGCAGCTCAAGGCGCTGCAGGAATACTTGGAGGCCGACGTAGCCACCACGGTTACGGGATGGCTGTTTACCGACAACGTCACCCCGCGCACCATTACGTTGGAAGATGAGGGCGTGGAGGATGGGAGCGTATCCTCCGTTGACTTTTTGGTCGTTTTGGGGCAGAATTCGGCGGGATTAGTACGCAATGAGTAGAGAACCTACCTCCGTTATTGATGCACGCCTCTCCAACAACCATGCCAACGGCCGTACTGGTGGGCCGTGCCAACGTGGGGAAATCCACGTTGTTTAATCGTCTCACCGAGACGCACAAGGCCATGGTTTCCAAGGTGGCCGGCACCACGCGCGACCGCCGCGAAGGCGTGGTGGAGTGGCAAGGTCGCGCCTGCCGGTTGGTAGACACGGGTGGGCTGGAGTTCAATCACAACGTGGCGTTTGACGAGGAAGTGCAGCGCCAAACCGATGTTGCCCTCGCCATGGCCGACATCATCATTTTTGTGACCGACGCCAAGGGTGGGTTGCTCCCACAGGACTCGCAGATCGCCAAACAGCTGCGCAAAGCCAAGGTGCCGGTGATGGTGGTGGCCAACAAGGCCGAGGGCAGCTTGGCGCTTGGGGTAGTGGACGCCGCGTGGTTCAAGACGGGGTTGGAGACGCCACGACCCGTGAGCGCGGTGCAAGGCAACGGATTGGGCGACCTGTTGGATGAGTTGTTTACGCGGTTTGAGGCAACGGGCAAGCCGCCGGTGCCCACGGAAGATGCCGTGCGCATCCCACGCATCGCCTTCATTGGCGAGCCCAACGTGGGCAAATCATCGCTCGTCAACGCCATCTTGGGAGAGGAACGTTTCATTACCTCCCCCATCGCCCACACCACGCGCGAACCAAACGACACAAAGGTGGAGGTGGACGGCAAGACCTATATTTTGGTGGATACCGCCGGCATGCGCCGAAAGTCGAGCGTGGAACGCGGGTTGGAGCGCTCCGGGGTGCGCCAGACCTTGTTTGCGCTTTCAAAGGTGGATATCGCCGTGCTCGTCTTGGACGCTACCAAGCCCATTGACCATCAAGAAAAGAAGCTTGCGGGGCTGATTGAAGAAGCGGGCGTGGGCTGCGTAATCGTCCTCAATAAATGGGACTTGGTGGAAAACAAGAGCGTGGAGACGGAAAACGAGTTCAAGGCCATGGTGTTTGGCCATGTGCCATTCCTGACCTTCGCCCCCCTCTTGACAACTTCCGCCAAGTTTGGGCAGCGCGTCCCCAAGCTCTTCCCGTTGTTTGATAAAATAATGGCGGAGCGCGACCGAGAAATCACGGAGAATGCGCTCGACAAGTTTCTGCGCCAGATAATCATGAAACACAAGCCCGCGCGCGGCAAAGGCGTGGCACACCCCACTATCTTCCGGTTGCAACAGACCGGCACGCGGCCGCCCAAGTTCGAGCTTGTCATTAAAGGATCGCGGATTGACGTGCTCCACGCATCGTACCTGCGCTTCCTGGAAAATCGCCTGCGCGAGAAGTTTGGCTTCCAAGGGACCCCCATCAAATTGTATGTCCTCCCAAGCCGGTAATGGTTCTGTGTTGATTGTCGGGCTCGGCAACCCTGGGTTGAAATTTGAGCTGACGCGGCACAATGCGGGATTCAAAGTGATAGACTCCCTTGCCGGCGACACGCCGTGGAAGAATGAAGCGGCGCACCATGCATTGATAGCGCACACAACCATTGTGGGGCAACATGCCCGCTTGCTCAAGCCGCAGACCTTCATGAATCGTTCCGGGCAAGCCGTACAATCCGCCGCGGCCTTCTTCAAGATCCCCAACAACCGCATCATCATCATCCACGACGACGCCGACCTCCCCTTTGGCGAAGTCCACTCCAAGTTTGGCGGAGGCACGGCCGGGCACAATGGGTTGCAGTCCATCGTGGATCGCCTGGGCACACCGGATGTTTGGCGCGTGCGCATGGGTATTGGCCGCGACCCCAACCCCAATATTGAATTAGAAACCTTTGTGTTGAATCCGTGGACCGAGCCCGAGCGCGCGGCGCTCGAGGAGATCGTGTCCCACGCCGTCCACACCGTGGAGGAAATTGTTGTAGGGATCGACACATCGTCTTGACCAACCGGATCCGAAGTGGACGTTGCATGCAACGTCCCTACGCCTCGCCCGCTCCCACCCCATTTACTGTTTGCTATTTATTGTTTCCTATGCACAAGGAGGAACTTTCGGCGTGGCTGGGGCTGGCGCGCGCGTTGGTGTTGCAAGGCCGGCAGGTGCAAGACGCATTGCGGCGACGCGGCAGTGCGACACAACTGTTCTTTGCTTCGCGCGAAGAGTTGGAGGGTGATGTACCCGTGTCGGCCATTGATCGGATTCTGGAGGTGCAGCGTTCCACGGATCTTGATCGAGAGGCGGCCATGCTCGAGACCTACGACCTGCGCGTGCTCACCTGGAGCGATGACGCCTATCCTGTGCTCCTCAAGGAAATCATCACGCCTCCGCCGCTCTTGTTTTACCGCGGCGCGCTCCCCAACACCTCGCGTGCGTTGGTCTCCATGGTGGGTTCGCGGCGCGCAACGCCCTACGGCCACCTGGTCACCAAAGAATTGGTGCGGCCCTTGGTGGCGCACAACATCGGAGTGGTGTCGGGTCTCGCGTTTGGGATTGATGAAGCCGCGCACAGAGCAACACTCGAGCAGGGCGGCTATACCGTGGCGGTACTGGGCGGGTCGTTGGATGCACCCTGCATCGTGCCGCAGATGCATGCAGCCCTGGCACAAGAGATTGTAGACGCGGGCGGATGCCTGTTGAGTGAATACCCCGTAGGTACCAAGCCGCAACCCTTTCACTTTCCCATCCGCAACCGCATCATCGCGGGACTGTCGCCCCTCACCGTGGTGATAGAGGCGGCCCAGAAGTCGGGGAGCTTGATCACCGCCCAGATTGCGCTCGAGGAAAACCGCGACGTGGCTGCCGTGCCGGGGCCCATCACCCAACAGACCTCGCGAGGCACCAATCAACTCATCAAAGATGGCGCCCACGCCATCACCGGCTCCGATGATCTGCTTGGGCTCCTCAATCTCGACCAATTGGACGCCGCTCAACAGCTCTCCCAAGCGCATACCATGGACGATCTGGACCGGCAGATCATGGACGCGCTTGCTCGCCAACCCTGCGACGCGGTTGGGCTTTCGCAGACCTGTCAGATCCCCGCCGGCGACCTCATCCACCGTCTCACGTTGCTCGAGCTCAAGGGGCTGGTGCAGCCGGTCGGGAGTGGGTACTTTGTCGGAAAACAGCTTGGATGAAAGTAATGACCAATATCCAATAATCAGCAGCCAATACAAATGCAAAGTTTTAGTGCCTAGACCTTTGCCTTAGCATTGACCATTGGATATTGGCCATTGGATATTCGTTATCTTGCCTTGACATCCCCCGCCTCATCCCGCATCATCGCCGCATTATGAGTACGCGCCTCGTGATCGTTGAGTCCCCCACAAAAGCCAAAACCGTCAAACGTATCCTGGGCGACGCCTACGCCGTGACGTCCTCTTACGGCCACATTCGCGACCTCCCCAAGTCGAAAATCGGTGTGGATGTGGAGCACCACTACGAGCCATCGTATGTGATTCCTGCCAAGCAAAAGGCGCGCGTGACCGAACTCAAGGCGCTCGCCAAGAAAGCGAACGAAATCTACATCGCCACCGACGACGACCGCGAAGGAGAGGCCATCGGTTGGCACTTGGCGCATGTGCTGGGGATTGACCCCACAAAGGCCTCCCGTATTGTCTTTCACGAAATTACCAAGCGCGCGATTGAGGAAGCCATCAGCCACCCGCGCCCACTCAACTTAGATAAAGTGAACGCCCAGCAAGCTCGGAGGGTTCTTGACCGCCTCGTGGGCTACGAGCTCTCGCCGTTTTTATGGAGCAAGGTAGCGCGCGGACTCTCGGCCGGTCGCGTGCAATCGGTTGCAGTGCGGTTTGTGGTGGAGCGTGAACGTGAACGCGACGCCTTTAAGGCCGAGGAGTACTGGACCTTGGACGCCACCATGGAGCACGGCGCCTCCAAGATCACCTTCCCCGCCAAGCTCGCCACCTACCGTGGAGCGAAGGTGGACAAGATGGACATCCACACCGAGACACAGGCCACCGAGATGACGGCTGCGCTCTCATCCGCTTCATATACCGTCACCTCCGTGGAAAAAAAAGAGGCAAAGAAGTATCCCAAACCGCCCTATCGCACCTCCACGCTGCAGCAAGATGCCAACACGCGCCTGGGCTACAGTTCCAAGCAAATCATGCGCTTGGCGCAGCAACTCTACGAAGGCGTCGCCCTCGGAAAAGAAGGGATGACCGGTTTGATCACCTACATGCGCACCGACTCGCTCAACTTGGCGGATCAGTTTTTGAGCGCGGCTGGCGACTACATCGCAGAGACGTTTGGAAAGGAATATGGCGTTGGCACACCGCGACGGTTTAAAAACACCAGCAAGGGCGCACAGGAGGCACACGAAGCCATTCGCCCCACCGACCCCATGCGCACCCCCGAGTCCGTCCGTGATCACCTCGACCCACAGCAGTACAAACTCTACGACTTGATTTGGCGCCGAGCGGTGGCCACCCAAATGGCCGAGGCGCGACTGGCCAAGGAACAAGTTGAGATCGAAAGCAGCGTGGGCGCCTTCCGCGCCACGGGTTCGAGTGTTCAGTTTGCGGGCTACCTGAAGCTCTACCCCGACTTGGCCAAGGAGACCGTGCTGCCATCCATGCAAAAAGATGATGCCATTGCCCTCACCGAGCTCTTGCCCGCGCAGCACTTCACCGAGCCACCCGCGCGCTACTCCGATGCCACGCTCGTGAAGGCGTTGGAAGAACACGGCATCGGCCGCCCGTCCACCTACGCCCCCACTATTTCCACCATTGTGGATCGCGGCTATGTGGAGCGCGACGACGCCAAGCGGCTCAAGCCCCGGGACATTGCCTACACCGTCAACGACCTGTTGGTGGAGCACTTTGCCAACATCGTGGACAAGGACTTCACTGCGCAGATGGAACAACAGTTGGACGACGTGGAAGAAGGCAAGGTGGAGTGGGTGCCGGTGATTGACGCGTTTTACAAACCGTTCCACGAAAACTTGGAGCACAAGGCCAAGGAGATCGACAAAAAAGAGCTCACCGAGGAGGCGAGCGACGAGGTCTGTGAGAAATGCGGCAGTCCGATGGTGATTAAAATCGGCCGGTTCGGAAAGTTTCTCGCTTGCTCCAACTACCCCACGTGCAAGCACACCATCGCCTTGGAGAAAGACGGCAGCAAGCGGCAGGAGGTGG
>CAZWSS010000019.1:0-802 GCA_964636795.1 uncultured Gammaproteobacteria bacterium | reverse complement strand
CCGCCGTACTCGGGATTGATCCGGAGTCAAGCAAGCCCATCACGTTGCGCACAGGGAGGTTTGGGCCGTATGTGCAGGTGGGAGAGGTCGAGGAAAAAATCAAACCAAAGCGCGCGAGTGTGTTGCGCGGCATGAATCCGGCCGACGTTGACCTGGCGACGGCGCTGCAGTTGCTCTCGCTGCCGCGATCCGTGGGTGCCTTCAACGGAAACAAAATCACCGCGCAGGTCGGCCGCTTTGGCCCCTACATCAAGGCCGGTGAGGAATCACGCAGCATCCCCAAGAGCGCGCCGTTCACGGTGCTCACCATCACCGAGGAGCAGGCCGTTGAGCTTTTGAAAAAGCCAAAGGTTTCTAGGAAGAAGAAGGAGGCATAATATCCAATAATCATTGGTACTCTCCTCATGCCGCCTTTTTCTTATCCTCCGGCTTCAAATCGGTAATCGAATCCTTGTCCTCCTTTGACCAGTCCGACCCAAACGGCAGCCACTTGAACGATGCGCTGTGGGCGATGCCCTGGAGCCACTTGAGTGGTGCGTCGGTCCAATCGAAAGCCATCTTGCCAAGACCATGCGTCAGCTGTTTGACTCTGCGGCCGAAGGTGTAGGACCGATAGCCCCGCATCAAATCCCATCTTGATCCATGCACTCGCCCACCCGCACCGCGACCGGCACCGGCTCCTCCTGCCGACCCCGATGATCCCGCGCCTCCTCCTCCGCCACCGCCTCCACCGCCTCCTCCAAACGCCGCCGCAGCAACAGCCGCCGCGACCGCGGCACCAGCACCAGCCCTTCCTCCTCCA
>CAZWSS010000018.1:0-12609 GCA_964636795.1 uncultured Gammaproteobacteria bacterium | reverse complement strand
CATCGCTCCCCGGCGCTCCAATCAACACCAACGTTTGATCTTTTCGCCAGGAGAGAAACGCTCGGAGGAGGTCCGCCACGCCCTTGCGCGCATCCAAACGACCAAGGAAAACAACGTACTCGGAAGGAAGATGATGGGCCTCGCGCACCACGGTAAGTCGATCGCGAGCTCCCGGGCGGTACACCGCGTGATCGATCCCGAGCGGGATTACGGAGATGCACGACTCGTCTGCACCGTAGTGCCTCATGAGGGCCTGACACGTCACACCACTGATGGTAATCAACCGGGCCGATCGCACCAACGCTTTGCGATGCGCTCGCTCCTGCCGCGCACCCTCGACCGCTCCATAGAGTTCCGGGTCGGTCAAAAAGGCCAAGTCGTGCACGGTCGTCACCACCTTCCCAACCGTGATGGGCGGCAGAGCATCGCCGGGCACAAACAACACATCGGGACGATCACGCAGAAGCTCAACCGAGAATCGCGCCTTCCACATCCCTCGCGGTGCGCGAATGACCTTGTTGCGCCACGCACCTCTTAACACCATGTCAAGCGGCCGGTGGGAGTACACGATCACCTCAAGCTCGGGGTTGAGCGCGTTCATGGCGCGAACAAGATGCCACACATACCACTCCACGCCCGTCTTAATGGGTTTGGCGGCTGGAACACCATCAATAGCGATATGCATAATGGCCGATATCCAATAATCAATATCCAATCCTAATCCAAACAGCTAAGGGCGTGCCCTTTACCTTAGCATTGGCCATTGGATATTGGGTGTTGGCCATTTCTTTGCGTTAGCTTGTAAACACACTCCGCTTGTACGCCTCAAGGTTCTCAAGCGCAATGCCCGTGCCACGCGCCACGCATAGCTGCGTGTCGTCGGCCACATAGGTCGGCACCCCGGTGGACTCGGCGATAAGCTTGTTGATGTTGCGCAGCTGGCTGGTGCCACCTGACATGATAATCCCCTTTTCCATCACGTCCGCCGCCAATTCGGGAGGCGTCTTTTGCAATACCTCCTTCACCGCATCCACAATACCCTGCAACTCACCGGCGATCGCCTCCGTGACATCGTCACTCGTGACCGTGATGATCTTGGGCATGCCCGTGACCATGTCGCGCCCCTTTACTTCCATTTGCAACTTTTGTTCCAGGTACATGGCCGACCCGATATCAATTTTGATTTGTTCGGCCGTGCGTTCACCGATCGCCAGACCGTGCACGCGCCGAATGTGGTCTTGAATCGCCGCGTCCAAACGCACCCCACCGATGCGAACGCTCGTGGAGGCCACGATGCCGCCCAAGGAAATCACCGCCATCTCGCTGGTACCGCCGCCAATGTCCACAATCATGTGACCCGAGGGACTGCCGATGGGGATATTGGCTCCGATCGCCGCCACGATCGGCTCCGAGATAATGTAGGCCGCCTTGGCGCCTGCCGCCATGGTGGCATCAATTACCGCGCGCCGTTCGGTAGAGGTAATGCCGCCCGGCACTGCCACCATCACTTCGGGGCGGATGAAGCGCACGCCGCCCACGGCCTTGTTGATGAAGTAGCGCAACATGGCCTCCGTGGTTTTGTAGTCGGCAATCACCCCATCTTTGAGGGGTCGGCGCGCCACGATGGTGTCGGGTGTTCGCCCCAGCATGTCCTTGGCTTCTTTACCCACTGCCAACACCTTGCCGTCAATTGTTGAAATTGCCACCACCGATGGCTCGTTCATGATAATGCCCCGCTTGGGTACATAGACCAGCACCGTGGTCGTGCCCAAATCAATCCCGATTTTCTTTTGAAAAATGGCCATAGCTCGCTCATCTTACCCTAGCGGTGTCGGATTGACAAAAGCCAGTTTTTTTGATATAAATCGTGGCTCGTTACAACGAAAAAAAGCTATTGGCAATCCGTTATTGCGATGAGCGAACGAGGGTAGCCGCGGGCTTTAGCCCGCGTTGATTATACGCCGACTAAAGTCGGCGGCTACAACGATCTCGCCCCTTCATCGCAATGACGGATTGCACCATTCCCCCACTTGGAGCCGGCGTTGCCACGCTCCACAGGAGACCGACCATGACGACGACCCCGACCCCCTCCCGCCAGAGCATGATCCTCAAGCAGGCCATGCGCCTGGCGGGGCGCGTGGCACGGTGGGCGGGTCGTCAGGCCCGCCGCCCGGTGACCTACACCGGCCACGGGATCCGCCACGACCACCAGTTCCGTCGGGGATTCTTGACGGCAATCGGATGGGTCGTAGCAGCCGCCCTGCTGTGGCAGGGCGGAGTGGCCGCGCTCGAGACCGCGGAGGACGCGGTCGACGCCTTCGTCCAAGACGAGAAGGCGAGGGAGGAGATCGAGACGGCCGCGGAAGAGGGTAGGCCGCTGCCCAACCCCGGCACCCCTGCATACGTGTCCCGGGTCCGCAAGGCCCGGGCCAAGATCAGGGGGTTCAACAAGGACGTGCTCCCCCACGTCTTGGACGAGTACAACCGCTACGTCCGCAGCCCCCGTTGGCGCGAGCGCGCCCGGCACTGCCTCCAGCAGATGGAGATGTTCCGGGAGGCCGAGCGCCTCACCCTCTATCCCGCCGCGCTATTGGCGGGGATTGCGCTCCACGAGAGCGCGGGGTGCAACATGGGGGCGAAGGACCACGCGGGGGGACAGGGATGGATGCAATTGACGCACATCTCCCAAACACGCCACGTGGTCCCCGTGGCGAAGATGCTGCACATCGGCACCCCCGACGTGCAGTACAAGGTCAACATCCAGCACAACCTCCTCACGGGGGTGATGGTGCTGGACGACTACGAGAGAATAATGGGGTCACGCGAGCGCGGCCTGCTCGCGTACAACATGGGGCCCGGCGGGGTGCGCCGGGCGATGACGCGGTACGGATGGCGGGAGGGCGAGCCGCGCCCGACCATCACCGAACTGCGGCCATTCCTTCGGAACGATGCGCGCATGCGGCCGCGCGTGTATGTTCCGAAGGTGTTGGCCACGGCGGTCATGATGTACCGCGTGGCCAACGGCCAGCCCCTCTCCGTGTTGGAGGAGCTGGAGCCCGAGGCAGTGCCGGGCTGGAACCCGGCCAACGACGGGGCGAGCTGGATGCTTACCTCGTCGGACTGACAACCAAGCACGCTTACGAAGTCCCCGGCGCCATTACTGGTGTCCGGGGGCTTCTGTTTTAGGGCATTAAAAACAACGACAACAACAAGGTAAAGGCAAATGTAAATGGAAAAACAAAGGCGGCAGGCGAGTTTGGTTTGATGTTTAGCTTTGTCTTTACATTGTCATTGTCGTTATTTTTAAACCCCTCCTCCCTAAAACTCCATCCTAAAGCTCTGATGAGGTCGTGCCTGCGTGGTATGCGTGTAACTGTCGTCAAACCAATACTCGGATACTTCCGACGGTTCGGCGGACTCGATGGGGGTGTCGAAGTCGAGGTCGAGGTTGAGCGCTACGTCGCCCACGCCGGGCTGCCGCTGCACATCCAGCATATATTCCCCCGCCTCATAGGCCGCGCGAATCCGCTCGGGCAGCTTGTAGGTAAAGGAGAGCCGCCCGCTCTCGCCGGGCTCCACGCTGGTAAACGCTCCAAACACCGTGGCGCCAAACTCCTCGTACGCATCCGCCTCGCCCACCTCACCGTTAGGATTCTTGGTGCGATCATTCTTGAGCGCGCCATCCACTTTCACCAACTCACTTCCCTTAGGGACATACACTCGGGTGTACGTTCGGTAGCGCGTGGTGCGATAATCAAACCCGCCGCGGTGGTCGTAGTTGATCTGCGCCGTAGCCATCAAGTCACCGTCCACGTCTTTGTAGATGCTGTAGGTGTAGGCACGGGAAATGGCTTTGTCCGTTTTCAAGGCCGCCAGGTTGGCATCCACAATCATCAAATGATCATGTGCCGCCGAAAGCCGCAGATCACCCGCCCAACGCTCGCGCTCAAAGATGCGCTGCACGTCACCGTTGGTGCTGTAGAGCATGATGTCGTTGTTCGCGAGAAGGTCGCGGGTGACCGACAACAGCTGCGAGAGTGTGGCCGGGTCGGCCGCATGCAACCGCTCGAGCAAAACGTTGATGAGATCCCCGATCACGTCCTTGCGGTCGAGCGTCTCAATCCTCCGCTGCACAAACGCCTGTTCCACTTGGTACTCCAACTCGTCGTAGAGGTTGTCGGAAGTAAAGGTGACGCCGTCCACGGTCACATCGCCCAAAATGGAGAGCAGCTGCTCACCTACTGCTGATGTTACGAGAGCCGAGCCAACCATGTTGACCTTGGGCGCGGTGACCGGACGATCGGGTGGTAACTGGGTCTCGTCGCGATAGAGTTGCAGACCATAGGCCAAGCTCGTCGGAACATCCGGTGACCAGTTGGCATCGCGCAAATACCAGCGATCCACACCAAGATACCGCCGAAGCGGCTCGGGCGGCGTACGCACGATCAACCCTTCGGACGGGAAGTCCACCGTGTAAATGTCGTCGGTGACGATATCGGCAATCTCTCCATTCTCCACACGAATGACAGCATAGGTTCCCCAAAAGCCGCCAGTGGGGCGCAGCTCGCCATCGTTTTGCAAAAAGACCAGGTGGTGTTGCGGGCCCTCAAACCCGCCCACAGATGGTAGGACGCTCAAGACCGGGATCAGCAACGTGAGAGAGTCATCGAGCAACTGCACCTGCTCAAGCATCTCGCGCCGCACGGCGCGCAGAGCAAAGAAGAGCTGTCCGGGATCCATGGTTTCCAAGGCCGCGCGCCGCTGACTCATGCGTGCTTGCGCTTCTTCCAAGTCCGGCACGGCACGGTTGAGGGCGTAGACCAGCTCACGACGCGCCTCGGGCGAGAGCTCCACAAACCCTTCCACATCCGCCAAACTTTCTATCAACCCCACCGCGCGCAGGTCGTTTTCGATATCGATCGCAATGCCAAGCAAATTCTGCAGCACACTCAACGTGGCCTGGCCGTCTTCCACCAACACCACCAAAGACGCGGCTTGGTTCCCTACATACGGAAATGGTTGTAGGACTCGAAACATTTGCACGCGCTCGGCCATGCTGGCCAAGACCTCCTCCGCCGCGGTCAACGACTCGCTCGCCGCTTGCACATCGCGCCTTGCAAGCGCTTGCTGCACGCCATCCATGTGCCCACGCACCACCTGTGCGCGCTGCAGCCCGTCGGCCACAAGCAATACAAAGCCGCCAATAATCAGAACAGCGATCGCCGCGATAAACGCAACCATCACCGCCATGATCTTACGCCGCCGCCGATGCGGATGAAAAAACGCTTCCGCGTGAGCCATAGTGATCACATGATACCACGCCATATTCGCCACGCCACGCGCAGGAGTTCGCGCCCATCCATCTCTTCCATCACGCGGTCGGGCATGTGTGGGCGATACCGTCCACTATAACGGTACGCCGTAGCATCGGAGATAACGTGACACTCCCCGCCCACCTGTTGCATCCGCCGCGCGCACTCCACCAATGCCGCAGGGCTGGTGAGTCGAGGATCGAATGGGGAATCGGTCAGTGCGCTCAATCTGACCAACACACAGCCGGGCGCCACGGCATCCACGTCGATCGCGTCACCACCAATGTCCCCGATCACCTGACCCACTCCTTGATTTCGCAGTCGCCACGGCCGCGTCCACATCAATCCCGCCGACACCACATGCTCGGACTCCACGCGCTCCTGCAACGCCTCATCCGCTCCATGCTCCTCAAACAAGTGCAACAACACGGGCGAGGCCATCGCCACACCGGGGTGCTCGTCCATGTAACGCTGCAACGTTGCAAAACACCCCGCGCTCGGGAACGTGTCGCTCGAAAGCAGACAAAGATAGGCGTCGTCAGCCGACCCCCATCGTGCCGTGGCCAACTGCGCCGCTTGATTCCACGCTGCGCCCCATCCCCTGTTACGCGGGTTATGGAGCATCGCCACCGTGGGCGCGACCTCGCTCACCCGTCGCAGCGCTGGCAGGGGCATGCCGTTGTTGATGAAACGCAGCTCAAACCCTTGCTCGGTCTGCATCGCAAGTGCTTGCATCACCTCATCTAAGAATGCCACGTGGTTGGAGAGGACCATGACAACGAACAAACGCGGCATAGGTGATGGGTGATAGATAGTAGGTTTTAGTGCCAGAACTACAACCTAACACCTAAAACCTCTCCCTGCTTTTCTCCGTGACGTTAAACCCGAGATACCGACCCAGCGCCATGCGTGTCTGCGCATCAATCGCCGGGAAGGCGCCAAAGAGAATGAAGGTGATGGGCAGCAGTGCCCATTGCAAGATCAACACCAGCCACGTCCATGGTTTGACTCGTTCGGGACGGCGCGGCAAGAGCGAAAACGATACCGCCCCAGAAGCCAAGATCCCCACCGCCGCCACACGCATGATCCACTCAAGCGTGAAGGGCGCGTTGTATGCTAGCGCCGTGGTGCTGCCCTCGGCCATCTTGAGAGGCAACCACCCCATGACAAAAATCAAAATCGGCGCCGTGGCCCATGTGTACATGCCCTCAATGTGGTTCCACACCAATCGAAGTCGCTTACGAAACGCAATGCGACGATCCCTCCAGATGTGCTCGACAATGTAGGGAAAATGCTCCACGCCCCACGCCCAGCGGCGCTGTTGCTTGTAAAGCGCCTTGAGTGACCCCCAGTACGATCCGCCCGCCACGGCATCCATCGACACGGGAAGGTACAAGGGCTCCACGCGATAGTCGCCCAGGTAGCGGCGCACGCCCTGCAAAAAAATACGCGAGTCCTCGGAAACCATGTCCTTCTCCCAAAAGTCCACGTCCACCAACATTTTGAACGGCATCGAATGTGAAGAGAACGTCCACAAACGATTGGGCCGCGCGAGTTCACCCAGCAACCAAAACGTGGTGCCGAAGGCCGAGATACGAACGGGAGCCGGCGACTCCCAAATGTTGTTGTTGAAGACCACCACCGGTTGGTAGCTGGCGCGAGTGGGATTTGGAGCGGTGGCGTAGGCATGCGTGAGGTGGGCGAAGTACTGCGGGTGCACCACCGTGTCCACGTCGAGGGATGAGGCGATCACGTCTTCATAGGCAACGCCCAGCCGATCGAGTTCGCCCTGCGCCCAGTGACCCATGTAGTTGAGGTTGGATCCCTTGCCCGGGATCTCATCGGGCAGATTGTTGGGGTGCACCGTCACAAAAAAGTGGCCAAACACATGGTCGTACTTTTTGCGCATCAACTCGGCATTGGCTTCAAAACGCTCGCGGTCGCGCTCCTCCCCGCCCAACAAAATGATGATGCGGCCGCACGGGTAGGTGCCCTTGGTGATCTGTCGCAACGTGGCGTCAATAATATCCACTGGTTCTTTGTAGGTGGGGAGGAACACAAGATGCCAGTAGCGATCACCCCACGCGGGAGCGTCTTGATGCAGCCGCGCCATCCAATCCGTGCGCTCCGAGCGGCGAAACCGCGCCCAGGCATGGAGCACAAAGACAATGAAGTAGAGCACGCGATACATCCAGTAGAGGTCAAAGACAATGATGAAGCCGATCGCCCAGATGGGGGCGGCAAAAGAGAGGATGATGGCGACCGCAAAGGTTGTCCAAACCAAAAGAGCAGGAATAGCCTCCAGCACGCGATGGCGTCCGTATTGCATGGGGGAAGTATACCAGAGGGGTATTCACGTATTCGAGTATTCGCGTATTCATGTATCTAGCGTAGGGACAGGTAGCGACCTGTCCGTTCTTGTATCCCTCCCCCTGCCAAGGGGAGGTAAGGAGGGGTCATCAAGAAGTCTACAAAACGCCTGTTTTACTGCCTTGCCATTGACAAAGGAGCGACTCACCCCGCCAGAACAACGAAGCACCCCCCTCGGGTCGCTCGTCGGTTCGGCGGGGTGTTTCAATTGGGGAGAACAGTATCAATAATCAATGGTCAATATCCAATTCAAATGCAAATCTCTAGGTACTAAACCTTTGCCTTAGCATTGGCCATTGGATATTGGTTATTGACCATTTACAAAAAACCCCGCCTTGCAGCGGGGTTTTTGAATCGCCAAAAGCCATTCGCCAATAGCGTCTTCCTCTATTCCCGCGAGCCGATATCGTCAGAGAGCTTCTTCAAGAATTTCTTTGCATACTCCTGACCGCCAAGGCCAAAGGCCAGGCCGCCGGCAATGGCCAACATGGCAACCAAGCCGGTCGTGATCGTGGCCACGAGCGTTCGAGCGATGCCCAGTTGCTCCATCGCGGCGATGAAAGCAAAGACAAAGATCGCCCACTTGGAAATGCCGGCCAACAATGCGGCGCCGCCCAGGCGCGAGGCCTTCACGGCTGCCATCACCACATCATAGACAAAGGAGCCCAAGACGATTCCCACGAGCAAAATGATCACCGCGATCAATGCGCTGGGGATGTAGAGGACCACGTCATTCAAAAACACCGAGACCTGGGACCACCCCAACACCTCGGCCGCGGCCACAAACGAGAGAATGATGACGAACCACCTCACAATCCACCCGAGCAGATGACCAACATGCAGGGTGATGCCCGTCTTCTTAACTGTTGCGGATACACCAATGCGCTCCAAGGCCGGGTCAATCCGCAGCGCCTGGACGATCTTCTCCACCACTACGCGCAGCGCCCACGCCACAATGACGCCCACAATGATGATGACGATGGCGCCAATCAACTCGGGGATGAATGAAAGAATTTGTGAGAGCAGCGACTCAAAGGTCGACTGCAGCACACCGATGGCATTTGGTTCCATATCGGTTGGAATGAATTAAAGAATCGTGAAGGCGGAGTAATGCGGCGGCTCCTCGAGCGTCTGTGTGTGGACGGCTTCAATACGCGATATGGGCGAGCCCTTCTGACACCAGGCCAATAGCCCATCCACGGCTTCCGTGGAGCCCACCATCTGGGCTTCCACCGTGCCGTCGCCGCGATTGCGCGCCCACCCCACCACACCGAGTTTTACGGCCGCCTCCTTGAGCGCGTTTCGAAATCCCACGCCCTGTACTCGGCCCACCACTCGCACCGCTACGCCTATGGTCTCCATGAGTATAGCAGGGTTAGGGTTTGGCAACACCCGGGGCTGTGGATCGAGCCGTGACGTTGGGTTCCATATGGTAGCGTGGCGAAAGCGGCCATGCGGCGCGCAGAGGGTGGGTACCTTCCCCTTCTACCGTCCATAGTGTGATGCCGTGGAGAGGGACAAGGGTGTTGGCCAGGGTGAGCAGCCCGCGCAACGAGGTAAATGAATTGCCCTCGACCGACGTTACCCAGTCGGTCACCGTCTGCCAGCCGCCGCGCTCCACGACGACACCTTCAATGGTGCGCAAAAACTGTTCCGAGGGAACCGGAAACGTATGCCACTTGGGCGGCTCCATGAGCGCCAGTGCTGTGGTCAGTTGCAGGCCGTTGTCAACGAGGCGCGTGTGAAGAGTCATGGGAATCAAAAGCATCATGAATCACCAAGTGGTTGCCCTCCAAGATGGAGAGTAGAAAACGATCGGAAATGTCCTTGCGGTAAAGATACTCCTCGGTGGGCATGACGGTGTAGTTGATCTCGTGGCCCAGGTCGCGCTCAAAGCCGGCAATACGCTCTTGGAGCGCCTTGGGGTCGGGCGAGCCCACAACCAACATGTCGGTTTCCACATCGGCACCGCCCACAAACAGCCCCGTCAGAATGAGCACTTGAATCGGCTGCTCCTCCACCAAGATGCGTACCAAGTCCTGCTGGATCAGCACGGCCGCCTTTGTGAAGAGCGCACGCAGCTCATCAAAGAGCGTAAACTCGGTGTTGACCCTATAAAACTTCTTGCGATCCTTCTTGGGCCCCTCCGCGTCATCAATTTCTTCCACCACGCCCAACTCCACCAAGTTGTTGAGCTCGCGGCGCACGGAGTTGAGCTGCGCGTCAATCTTGCGCGTCAGCTCGCGGACATAGTAGCGGCTGGTAGGGTTATTGAGGAGGAGCTGGAGGAGGCGTGAACGGGTCTTTGAACCAAATAACTGTTCAACCCCGAAACGCTCCGACTTACGTCCTTTCTTCATAGAGAATGATGCGTGACCGAACTCATCCCCCCTTTGGTCTTGTATGGTACCATGGTACTCAACCAGTCCGTAATAGGCAATAGTATGCCAAACGAGCACCATTTGGAGATCAAGGCGGGCTGCCGCGAAATCATCCGCGGTCGGTCATCGAACACATTCGTCACCTTCACCCAGCCGCTTGAACACAAAAATGGACACGTTTTTTTGCTCCTTGAGGCCACGCCGGAATGTCAGCAAGCACCGCGCGTCATTGCCCTCCTGCGCGAGTCGGTGGAACGGCTCGGGCGAACCGTGGGCGAGCAAGGACACTTGCAACATCGCTTCGAGCAATTGTTGCAGGCCGTCAACGAGTCACTCAAGAAGATCATTGATCCGACCACTTGTCCGCTTGAGAGCATGCACATGGCGCTCGGTATCCTGCGGCGTGATGCGTTCATCCTCTCGGCCACCGGTTCCATCCACCTTTTGTTTCTTCGACGAACACAGAAGCAACGGTTCCGGGTGTTTGATCTCTCGCACAGCATCCGCAACGAGTCGGGACGTCCGGACCCGGAAAAGCCCTTTCGCGTGGTGTTGGACGGTGATTTGCAACCGGATGATGTGTTGTTTGTGGCCTCCAAGGATTTGAATCAGGCCTTGGACGTGGAGCGCATCCACCCGTTATTGACGACCCTCCCGCCTGCCTCGGCGCTGGAGACCATCGAGCAATATGCCCCACAGACGGCCGCGCTGTCCCTCATCTTATTTCAAGTCCGCAAGGAGAAGGCAATGATTATCGGGTTTGGCGACCACGCGTCGAGTAAGACCAGCATGGAGTCGCTCTTGCAGCGCGAGCAACACACCACTGCCGTGCTTGATTTGGAAAAACCACACTTGCAGCAATGGGCCATGCAACTGGTACACCTGTTGCGCACCAAGGATCCGCTGGAGCGCAAGGAGGCGTTGCGGCGAGGTGTGCGCACTCTGTGGCGAGGCATCAAGTCCACCGGAGTATGGCTGGTGCAGCTGCTCGGAGCCCTGTTGGTCTCGGTGAGTTCCTTGGCATCGGCGTTGCTCTCTCGCGGCAGCAAGCGCGAGCGGGCGCTCAAATCACTCAAGCATGGGTGGCGATCCGGAAACCGATTTCTCTTCATGGGCGGCATCGCCCTCGTTGTGGTGATCATCGTGGCCACGGTGGGGTTGAGCGTTCAACGAAAGGCCACTCGAGCCAATGAAGCGTTTGCCGCACAGATGCAAATCGCGCAAGACGAGCGCGATGCGGCCACGGCGAGCCAAATTTACCAAGACGAGCCCGCCGCGAGGCGCCATATTGAACAAGCCATGGCGGCACTGGACGCGTCGCTGCCACGCACCGAGAGACAGATCCGTGAGCGCGACGAGCTCAAGAGCGCCTTGGAGAGCGCCTTGCACGACCTGCGCCATATCACCGAACCGACGATCACATCCATCGCGATCGCCAACAACGTGACCGCGCATCAAAACGAAGAGCTCGTAGTGTTGCGTGATGGAGCGCTTGCCGTTTTTGACGGCACAGCGCTCATGCCTCGCGCCCTCGACGCTCCGCTTCCACCCACCCGCGCCATGGCGCGCTATACCTCATCGTATCTTTTCTTGGGCGAGGACGGGCTGCTACGGGAGCTCAAAGATGACGCCACCGCTGTGCAGACGGTAGACATTAATGCGGTGGATCAAGAGCTCGCACAAGCAATAAACATCTTCCACTACGGCGATCGCCTCTACGTGCAAACGCCCACCCAACTTTACCGTCACCAACGTGTGGTCAATGGAGGCTATGGCCCGGGCGTGGCGTGGTTGTCGGATGCAACGGATCTCTCCAACGCCACCGCGCTCACCATCGATGGTGCCGTGTGGCTGGGTGGCAACAGTCGCGTGCAACGGTTTGACCGTGGCGTGGAAGCAGGCGCCGACCTGCGCTCGATTGATCCTGCACTCGGCGCTGTCAAAGCCCTGTGGACCGTGGCCGAGACGCCGTTGCTCTTCATCCTCGACCCGGAAAACCGCCGCGTGGTGGTGTACCATAAGACCGATCAAAAGATGGTTGCCCAGTACGTGCACCCGTTGTTTAGTGACGCCCTCGGCCTCACGATTGATCTCACCGACAAGTCCGCCATCGTCACCTCTCCCACCGGCGTACACACATTTCCTCTCACCAACATGTTGCCTTAAATAGGAGTGTTTAAAGACAACGACAATGACAAGTAAAAGGTAAAGGCAAAGTTAAACTCAAGTCGGCCTTGCTTTTTGGTTTTGATTTTGACTTTGCATTGTTATTGTTATTGTCTTTAATGGTCCTCCTCCTTGACACTCCTTGTGTCCTCTGGCACACTGCGCCCAACATCGTTTCCCCGTAGACAACGGCTGCCGCGCCGTCCAGCCCGACCCCAAATGGTCTCGCAGGACAGGCGGGCTTAATCCGCCGCCGAGAGGAGCGCGAACCTTGGTTCGCTATCCGTTGTCTGCGGGAAATCCGCAGGTATTTCTTTATTCTGTGATTTACGGTATGGCCAAAACCCGTGCACAAAAAGAGCACTTGGTGGCCAACCTCT